>NZ_GG665949.1:143643-163511 GCF_000156555.1 Acinetobacter sp. ATCC 27244 | reverse complement strand
ATAGTTATGTTTTGAAAAAAGCTGTTTAATTAAACAGCTTTTTTCTTTATTTGTTTTAAGATTACGTAAATTTTAGAGATTAAGCTCAGCTTGCATATAGAGTTTTGCATAGCCCGAAATCTCAATTCGATCTTCAGATTGAATAACGCAATCTAAAATACCGCCTCGTTTCGAAGCTTGAAAGGCAACCAATTGCTTTTGATTCAGTTTATCTGCCCAAAGTGGAACAATAGCTGTATGGATTGAACCTGTCACCGGATCCTCATCTATGCCAATCGCAGGCGCGAAATAACGTGACACACAATCAAACTGTCCTTCACCTCTTGCTGTAATTGCCACATCTGGTTGAGAGGCAGTAATCGCTGTACGCACTTTGCCAAGCTGCTTTAGCTTTTCCAGATTGGGTTGCTCATCCAATACATCTTGCACAGTTTCGTACTCAACAATATACGCCTGAGCATTTAGGTACACAGCCTTAAACGGTTTCGTTAAGCCATCACGCAACACTTGTGGGTAGTCAGTGATCAACTCGGCTCTACGAATCGGGAAATTCATTTTAATTTTACCGTCTTCATCTTGAGTAACGATAAAAATTCCTAAATCTTTCACATGAAATTGAATCGTCTTTACAGTAGTGAAATCTTTAAATAAAACAAAGGCACTGGCTAAAGTTGCATGTCCACAGAAGGCAACCTCATCTATTGGCGAAAACCAACGAATTTCATAATTCGCATCATCTTGTCTTTTGACAAAAGCAGTTTCAGACAAATTGTTTTCTAAAGCAATATTTTGCATCAGCGCTTCATCTAACCACTCATTCACAACGATTACAGCCGCTGGATTACCTTTAAAAAGTTCTTTGGTAAAAGCATCAACTTGGTACATTTTCATAAATTTAGACTCTCAAACTTTTTCAATTATTTTGAACAAATGGTTGATGAATTATAGATACAGATTTTTCTAAATTTACAATACACATCTAAACTTTTAGCGATAAACAACTTTATTTGCAAACAGCATCGTTTTTTTAAGTTATGACTTAGAAACCCAAAGTCTTAACACGACTCAACGAGTTTCTAACTTACAAATTTTGGGTATTGTTTGGGTTTTGAAGTTTTACTTCTTTTCAGTGACCCATAACATGATTGTACCTTGTACAACTATAGTTCCGTCTTCACGATAAGCTTCAATCGTAACATTCAGATCACCAGCTTTCCATTCATCTTCAACACGCGCAATCAGTTTAATATCTGAATTAGATTTAGCGACATAGTTGACCTGCATCCCTTTTGGCAACCATCTAAGATGGGCTGGAATAGATGCTTCTGTTAATACTCCCATCACAAACTCTAAACCATTACAGATTGCAATCACATGAACCGTTCCAATATGATTTTCGACAGTTCTATTTTTAGACATTATTGCTTCGCAATAATTACGCTCTAATTTCTGAATAATGGGATCAACTGTCTGAAAGTATGGTGCTTTGCGACTTACAACTTTAGAAAGTAGTCTTAATCCGCCCGGAACGGGTTTTAACCATTCATAAGCAGCTAGAACATAGTTTTCTTGATGAGTAACTTTCTTTTTTACTTGATTGAGAACCGATGTAATTATATTAGTCATGTGAGTATGATATTAGGTGAATGAGCAAATAACATAACATCTCTCAGGAGTGCCCGACATTGTCTAAGTCAAATAAACGTAGACTCAATAAAGACAACCCATAAAAATAAAAAGGATGGTGCACCATCCTCTTGTTCACTGGATATTTACTCTTCCATATGCTCAATAATGGCTCGACCAAACTCTGAGCAGCGTAATAAGGTTGCATTTGGCATTAGACGCTCAAAATCATAAGTTACGGTTTTTGCCGCAATTGCTCCTGAAACACCTTTGATAATTAAATCAGCGGCTTCGGTCCAGCCCATATCTCGTAACATCATTTCAGCAGAAAGAATAATCGAACCCGGATTGACTTTATCTTGTCCAGCATACTTTGGTGCAGTTCCATGTGTTGCTTCATAAACTGCAATCGCACCACCAATATTTGCACCGGGCGCTATACCTATCCCGCCAACTTCTGCCGCCAGAGCATCAGAAATATAGTCGCCATTCAAATTTAATGTCGCAATCACTGAATAATCGGCTGGACGCATCAGAATTTGTTGTAAGAATGCATCAGCAATCACGTCTTTAATAATAATGTCTTTTCCCGTTTTAGGGTTTTTAATTTTAACCCAAGGACCACCATCCAACAGCTCACCGCCAAAACGCTCGATTGCAAGCTCATAGCCCCACTCTTTAAACGCACCTTCGGTATACTTCATGATGTTGCCTTTATGCACCAAAGTCACAGAAGGCTTATCATTATCGATCGCAAACTGAATTGCTTTTCGAACCAAACGTTGCGTTCCCTCTTTTGAGACAGGTTTGATACCAATACCACAACCCTCAGGGAACCGAATTTTGGTCACACCCATTTCTTCTTTGAGAAACTTAATCACTTTCTTCGCTTCAGGAGAATCGGCTTTCCATTCAATCCCAGCATAAATATCTTCCGAGTTTTCACGGAAAATCACCATATCTGTTAATTCAGGATGCTGTACTGGTGAAGGAACGCCCTCAAACCAGCGTACAGGTCGCACACATACATACAAATCTAGTTCTTGACGCAAGGCAACATTTAAAGAGCGAATGCCACCACCAACAGGTGTCGTTAAAGGACCTTTGATCGAAACAATGAATTCACGTAGTGCATCAAATGTCTCTTCTGGCATATAATTACCGTAAATCTTATCGGCCTTTTCACCACAATAGACTTCCATCCATTCAATCGAACGTTTGCCACCGTACGCTTTTAGAACAGCAGCATCTACAACTGCTTTCATTGCTGGTGTAATATCTACACCAATACCGTCGCCTTCGATGAAAGGAATGATTGGATGATTTGGAACATTCAGTGACAGGTCTGCATTTACGGTAATTTTATCGCCATCTGCAGGAACCACGATCTTCTGATAACCCATTGTATAGGCTCTCCCTCATGTAACTTGCGAGTAAATGTATACCTTCTTATGGCATACTTTATTTTTTATACTGTGAATTAGTTTAATCCAATCCAATATGTTTTTTGATTTATATGAGAAATAACCGCATTTCCCGATAAAATAAAAGCATATATTCACCAAATACCCCATAATCCAAAAGTAGTATTTCTCTATGAAAATAGTTGTCTTCAACAAACCTTATGATGTCTTGTCACAGTTTCGGGAAGATGAAGCACATCTAACGGTTTCAAGTTTTATCAAAGATCCTGAGTTGCGAATTGCAGGTCGTTTAGATTTAGACTCTGAAGGTTTGATGTTTCTGACCGATCATGGAGGTTTAAATCAGTTCATCACTCATCCAAGCAATAAAAAATATAAAACATATTTAGCCCAAGTTGATGGCGATGTTACCGAAGAAGCTTTGGAGCAACTTCGTAATGGTGTCGAACTTGCGGATGGTATGACCTTACCTGCTAAAGCGATGAAAGTTGATGAACCAGAATGGTTATGGGATCGTGATCCTCCTGTTCGCTATCGCGCAAGCATTCCGACGAGCTGGATAGAACTGCAAATTTGTGAAGGTCGTAATCGTCAAGTTCGCCGTATGACTGCCGCTGTTGGGTTCCCTACCTTACGTCTTATCCGTACTCAAATTGGTTCAATCAATTTGATCCGTCTAGGTTTACAACCAGGCGAACAAACTGAAATCGAGCCGTTGCTTTTCCCTGATTTTAAAGACCTGCCTGAGGACAAGCCTTACCGTTCTCGCTCTTATGTAAAGAAACCCGGCGGGACTGGCGGCAAGCCTATGCATCAAAAGAAAAAAGAAGGTGACAAGAAAGACCCGAATAAGAAAAAATCAGGTACCAAGCGTATTTGGCAAATGGATGAAAGTGAGAAGCCACGTCGCAAGACCAATGGTACAACTCGACCGAATACCAAAGCGCCGCGTGGGCGTAGCCGTAATGGTCGTTAATTTCTAATTAAGTTAAAGCCCATGAATGTGGGCTTTAAAACATCCAATAAACAACTAAAGATTCATAATACAAAAGAATAAATATCAAAAATGCATTTTATGAAATAACCAAACATAAGTAAGGGAAAACCATAAATTATCAAGTAATCAGATTTATATTTATTTACCTGTCTTTCTTGAAGAATTTTATACCAATAAATCAGGATCGAAAAATTTACAGAGAGTGCAAAAATAAGACTCATCACTAACTTACCAATAATTGTTGAGAATGATGGGGAAAAAAACTCTCTATTATTTATAATTTTATATTTATCATTATTAATTAAATCAAAATATTTAACTCTAACCGACTTCACCTCACCAGAATCATTAACCCGTGATTCGTATGCTAAATTCTCAACTTTAAAGCCATACTGATTATTACTCCACTCCCGACAGAACTTAATCATAGTTGATCCACAGAAAATATCTCCTAAATAAGCCCCATCATTATAAATTTCAAAATAATATACCGTATTTTTAGCTTGATATTTTTCCACGTAAACTCTTATTTTCTCATCTGCTTCAACATAATGTTGTTTCTTTTGATAAATATGATTTTCAATAAAACTAAAAGTAGATTCCGAAACCATAAAATAGGCTAGATGGAGCAAGAAAAAAGCAGCTATCAAAGCATAGAAATGTGCATCAGCCCGAGTCTGTTCCATTTTTTACTTTAAAACCTAAACAATCTAAAAATTTGATCCATATTAATAAAAAACCGATACTTTCGTATCGGTTTTTCAACTTCACCAACAAATTTGTTAGTTCTGTAGTCTGTCTTAAACTATTTCAAGCGTAGCATTAAGTGTTGCACTTGGACGCATTACAGCACTTACCTTCACAGGGTCTACAGCATAGTAACCACCAATATCAGCAGCTTTACCCTGCACTTCACTTAATTCAGCAAGAATTTTCTGTTCATTTTCAGCGAGTGCTTTTGCTAAAGGAGCAAACTTCGCTTTTAACTCAGCATCTTCATCTTGAGCAGCTAATGCTTCTGACCAATACAACGCTAAATAGAAATGACTACCACGGTTATCAAGTTCACCTGTACGACGTGATGGAGACTTGTCGTTATCCAACAATTTTCCTGTCGCTTGATCAAGTGTTTTGGCAAGCAATTTTGCACGGTTATTGTCTTCTTTGATACCAAGTTCTTCTAAAGACACAGCCAATGCAAGGAACTCACCAAGGGAATCCCAACGTAAGTGGTTTTCTTCAACTAACTGCTGAACATGTTTCGGTGCTGAACCACCCGCACCTGTTTCATACATGCCACCACCCGCCATTAACGGCACGATAGACAACATTTTCGCAGAAGTACCCAATTCCATGATTGGGAATAAATCAGTTAAGTAGTCACGAAGAATATTACCCGTCACAGAAATCGTATCCAAACCACGCGCTACACGCTCAAGCGTATAACGCATTGCACGTACTTGCGACATGATTTGAATATCTAAACCTTCAGTGTCATGATCTTTCAAGTATTTTTCAACTTTCTTGATCAGTTCATTTTCGTGTGGGCGGTATGGGTCAAGCCAGAAAATCGCAGGCATACCAGAGTTACGTGCACGTGTTACTGCAAGTTTCACCCAATCACGAATTGGAGCGTCTTTCACCTGACACATGCGCCAAATATCACCTTCCTCAACATTCTGAGACATCAACACTTCACCTGTTTCAAGATCAGTGATGTTGGCAACACCCGCTTCTGCAATTTCAAACGTTTTATCGTGTGAACCGTATTCTTCTGCCTTTTGCGCCATCAAACCGACGTTTGGCACAGTACCCATCGTACGTGGATCAAAGTTACCGTTCCACTTACAGAAATTGATCATTTCTTGGTAGATACGTGCGAACGTTGACTCAGGCATTACTGCTTTACAATCGTACGGTTTACCATCAGCACCCCACATTTTACCGCCACCACGAATCATTGCAGGCATAGATGCATCCACAATCACATCATTTGGTGAATGGAAATTGGTAATACCTTTTGCAGAATCAACCATTGCAAGTGCAGGACGGTGCTCTTGGCAAGCATGTAAGTCTTCGATGATTTCTTCACGCAAAGAAGTCGGCAATGTCTCAATCTTTTCATAAAGACCAGCCATACCGTTATTCACGTTAATGCCTAACTCATCGAATAATTTGCCGTGCTTTTCAAACGCATCTTTGTAGTAAATTTTCACACAGTGACCAAATACGATTGGGTGTGACACCTTCATCATGGTCGCTTTTACGTGTAAAGAGAACAAAATGCCCGCTTCACGACAATCTTCAAGTTCTTTTTCATAAAAGTCGCAAAGCGCCTTTTTGCTCATGAACATTGAATCAATGATTTCACCATCTTGTAACGCAACTTTTGGCTTAAGCACGATGGTTTCACCACTTTTGGTGATGAGTTCCATTTTTACATTACGTGCACGGTCAAGTGTCATCGACTTTTCACCGTGGTAGAAGTCGCCTTCATCCATATGAGAAACGTGAGTTTGTGACCATTGCTTCCACTCGCTCATTGAGTGCGGGTGTTTTTTCGCATAGTTTTTAACAGCCGCAGGCGCACGACGATCAGAGTTACCTTCGCGTAAAACTGGATTTACCGCTGAACCAAGACATTTACCATAACGCGCCTTGATTTCCTTTTCTTCCTCAGTTGTTGGATTTTCAGGATAATCAGGAATTGCATAGCCCTTAGACTGCAGCTCTTTTATGCATGAGGTTAACTGCGCTACAGAAGCACTGATATTTGGAAGTTTGATAATATTTGTATCAGGATCCTGAGTACGACGACCAAGTTCTGCAAGATTATTCGTTACCTTCTGTTCTTCATTTAGGTAATCCGAAAACTCTGCAAGTACCCGTGCAGCAACAGAGATATCACTTTTAACGATCTCGATGCCTGCAGGCTTAGTAAAAGTCTCAATGATTGGCAGTAGCGAATAGGTCGCCAACAGTGGCGCCTCATCAGTCAGTGTGTAAATGATTGTTGACTTCCCACTAGCCATATATAGCCCCTTGTGTTGGATTGAGTTTTGAGGGTCGAACTTGTGGCCCAACCCCTAAGAACCGATGTGCTTAAATAAAACCCTGAGAGTATCAGCCCTGATCGCATCTCAGTCAACGCAATATCCAGTGATAACGACATTTCGCTACGAAATAGTAGTAGCAAGTTGGAGTTTTATCTCCTGCAAATCGGTTAGCTTAAGTAAAACATGAGAGTATCAGTACTGATCACTTCTCAGTCAATGTAATATATCGAGATAACGACATTTCAATACGAAATACTACAAAACGAATATTATTTGTTCGGGTTCAAGACTTAGATTGATGAGAGTTTCAGCTCAACATTTTATTTAGAACGACTTCCGATCATAAGTGATCGAAATCAATCTGAATATTCGACTCTAGTGTTATTTACACTTTTTAAACTTATTTTTTGACCAAATGATTAAAATTAGTTTTTTTATTTCAGGATAGATCAAATGATGAAAGTTTTCGTCCCATTAGTCGCTATGACTCTTTCTTCTTTTAGCTTTGCTCAAAATCCACTAAGTGTACATGTGCTCAACTTAGAAAATGGGCTCCCTTCTGCTGGGGTTAAGGTTATTCTGGAAAAACAAGAAAATAATCAATGGAAAGTGCTCAATAACAATATAACTAATCAGCAAGGACGTATTACGGATTTATATCCCAAAGACTCACCACTTCAAAAAGGGATTTATAAAGTCACGTTCAAAACAGGAGAATGGTTTGAACAGCACAAGCAGAGTTCATTTTTTCCAGAAGTGCCAGTCATTTTCTCTATAGATGGAAAACTTGAACATTACCATATTCCACTTTTAATTAGCCCTTATGGTTATTCAACTTATCGTGGTAATTAACCTCATCCTAATCTATACATATATTTGCGAAGATTGAATCATAGAAAAGCAGCCTTCAAATTAGACGATGTATCTAACCTGAAGGCTGTAATCTAGATTTTCCTGAAATAATAGAATTACGAATACTTCATCGGAAGTTGTGTATACGATCCTTTGATCAAGATGCTAACCAAGTATCAAGTTTCGCTTGGTCTTCAACATTTAAATCAACTGTAGTCAATGGATTTTCCCCACCATTCAACTCAAATGTTAATAGCTCATCTCGGCGGAAAGCATAAACCGTATATGTACCTTGCTGTTTTGCATATTTCGCCAGAAGCTTTTCCGAAGCCTTAACACCATCAATCGCAATAATGACATCATTTGCTGATAAACCTGCTTGGGCTGCAGCACTTTCACGACGTACTTGTTGCACAACAACGCCTTCAGCTTTATCGCTTAATTTCAAACCAAATGGCAAAGCTTTTTCGTTTTTAAGCACGTAACTTAAACCAAACTCAGGTAATAATTGGTCTAATGGCAGTTCGTCAGTGGTATTGATCAAGTGATTAATCTGCTCAATCCAATCATCACCTGTCAGCGCTTTGCACAAATCAAAGATTGTACGCTCATTGACTTGAATACCCTGCTGTGTATTTTCGTACAAACGGCGCATTAACGCATCTAAGCTAGAACCACGTAAACGAAGCCCTAAGTCTAAACAAAGCGCCACCAAACTGCCTTTATTATAGTAACTGGTACCCGCATTATTAGAGTTTTCATCTTGGCGGTAAAATTTAATCCAAGCATCAAAACTTGACTCAGAAACCGTTTGAATGAAACGTCCTGGATTTTGCAAATAACGATCAATTTGCCCTTTCAATAAATCTAAATACGATTTCTGAGAAATCACACCACTACGTAATAAAATCAAATCATCATAATAGGAAGTGAAACCTTCAAAGATCCACAATAGGCTGGTGTAACCTTCTTTGTGTAAATCATAATTGGCAAAATTATCTGGTCGAATAAACTTCACTAACCATGAGTGAAAATATTCATGGCTGCATAAACCTAAGAAACGTTGATAGTCCTTTGAAGGTTCTTCAGCTTCGTCAAGCTTAGGCAAATCATCCCGTGGTGTAATCAAACTGGTGCTATTGCAATGTTCCAAACCACCATAGCTATTGCCTGTTGCTATCGTCATAAAGGTATAGTTTTGAAATGGCGCGGAACCAAACATTTCTATTTCAGTTCGACAGATTTTCTCAATATCTGCTTGCATACGCTCTAAATTGGTATTGTGCTTTCCTGAAATCACAAACTCATGTGGAATCCCGTTGGCTTCAAAGCTGAAACGGCTCTGCTCTGCTAGCTCAAAAGGACTATCAATCAATTGATCATAATTATCCGCTTTTAAGGTGAAACGTCCTTTGACTAAACTTTTAGAAGTTAAACCTGTAGCAATCTGAAAATGCTTCAACTCATCTGGCAAAAACAGCTCAACTTCACATGGGGCTTGCTCCTGATCCTGAAGTCCCAAACAAACACAGGCTGGATTGACATAGAGTCGTGTTTGATCAACATAAGCACCACGTACAGATAAATCATAAGCGTATACATCATATTCAACCGTAATCAGCTCATGGTCGGTATTGAATAAACGCCAACGATTCTTCTCTGTTTTTTTGATGTTGAGCAAACGCCCTGCTTCATCAGATGCTTTCACTGATTCAATATGCTTAGAGAACTCTCGAATTAAATAACTGCCCGGAATCCACGTCGGTAGCCAAAGCTCTTGATTTGGATTTGCAAGAAAACGAAGCGTGACATGAATAAGATGTTGGCGATAATCGTCAAATTCAATTTGATAGTGCAGCATAGTTCAAACTAAAAATAAAAAAATTTCCGACAGCTTAGCATTTTTTTACAAACTCATGCGTAGATGTCTTAAATGTCAGCAAAAGTTGCTAGATTCTTCTACGAAAAAGTCATAGCATGCTTTTTTCGCATTCCATGCCCATGGATTGGCTGCACAAGGTGTTCTCGTGAAATTTTTCCTATCGCTCTTTACCTTATTAAGTTTATTTTGTGCAAATCTTGCACATGCGACTTTACTTAATATCTCCCCTGAAACTGTCGAAGCTCAAGCATGGTCTATTGTCGATGCACAATCAGGACAAATCATCGCCGAGCATAATAGCCATGTGCAACGTGCTCCAGCATCTTTGACAAAAATGATGGTGGCATATGTGGCATTGAAGGAAATTGAAGCTGGAAAATTACGCAAAGAGGACGTAACCACTGCAACCTCCGTTGTAAATACCGTGATGTGGGACGAATCCCAAATGTATTTAAAAGAGGGTGAGCAGATTTCTGTTGATCAACTTTTAGCAGGTTTAATTGTCATGTCTGCCAATGATGCCGCATTGACGCTTGCTGAGAAAATTTCGGGTAGCGTGCCTCAGTTCATCATACGTATGAACCAAGAAGCTCAAGCCTTAGGCATGAAAGATACTCATTTTAGCAATCCTGCGGGTATCACGATGCCAGATCATTACTCAACAGCAGCAGATTTGGGCTTATTAGCACAAGCGATTGTAACCAAAACACCTGAATATCTTTATTATTCAAAAATGCCAAGTTTTAGTTACAACCAACGTTTCCATCGCGCAACGAATCTTGCTCTAAAAATAGACCCAACAGCAGATGGTCTAAAAACAGGTTTTACCAAAGCTGCTGGTTATAACTTGGCTCTAACAGCAGAACGCCCAACTTTAAATCCACATATTGATAAACGCCGCTTAATCGTCATCGTACTTGGCACACCAAATGCCATCACACGTGCAGAAGTTGCGAACAAGTTAATGAACTTAGCTTATGCTTATACTCGTGACGAAGAAGTGATTCCAAAACATCAACTGATCGCTGAGTTGCCAGTCATTCGTTCAACCCTCAAAATCTTCAAAGTTGAGACACAGCAACCAACAATTGTGACGACTTCACTATATGACCAAGCCACACCAATCGATTTAAATCAGTTTGATCCACTGACCCAACGTCTTCAAGTTGTGGATCAAAATGGTGTAAAAATCATTGAGCCACTCCAAAACACGCATACGCGGGTTAATATTGAACTCAATGAGCAACGCTTAACGGCACCACTCACCCAAGCAATGAATTTAGCGACTGTATCTATTTATCAAAATAATCAATTACTTCGTAGTCTACAGATTGAAAATGAAGTACAGATTGAAGAAGCAAATATTTTCCAGAAAATTATGTTGTGGTTTTCTAATTTATTTTCGTTCTTCTCAACAAATGATACAAAAGCTGCCAAACTTTATCCTTTAAATCAAGGGTAAAAAACCAACTATTTTTCTCAAGATTAACCATACAAGATTGAAAAAAGGATGGCATAATCCAACCATCCTTTCACAAAAACAATTAGGTTAATCATGAGCAAAACCTTACATCATATCGTGATTGTGGGTGGTGGCGCAGGTGGTTTAGAACTTGCAACACAACTAGGCGAACGTTTTGGTAAACATAAAAAAGCCCAAATCACCTTAGTCGATCAGAACCTCACCCACATTTGGAAACCTCTCCTACACGAAATTGCCGCAGGCTCACTTAACCCCCACGAAGAACAAACCAATTATTTCGCCCACGCAGAAAAGCATCATTTTGAGTTCGTCCTCGGTACCCTGATTGCTGTCAATAAAGATCAAAAACAAATTACACTTTCTCCCCCACAGCTTTCTAAAGAACACACCCCTGCTATTCAAAGTTTAAGCTATGACACATTGGTGATCGCAGTTGGCTCTGTATCAAATGACTTTGGTACAGAAGGTGTACGCGAACATTGTCATTTCCTAGACAGTCGTCAACAAGCTGATATTTTCCAACAAGATTTATTTCATCTTTATATTGAGGCACAAAATCAATCGACTGAACGTGCTTTAAATATCGGGATTGTTGGTGCTGGTGCAACAGGTGTTGAACTTGCAGCAGAGTTGATTGAAACCACCAAGAATTTTTATCGCTATGGGTTAAAGAAAATCAATCCGAAACAAGTCAAAATTACCCTAATTGAAGCTTCTGATCGCATATTACCAGCACTCAATGAAAAAACAGCAGCACATAGTGCCAAGCAATTGCAAAAAATGGGAATTGAAATTCTAACCCAGCACAAAGTGCAAAAAGTTGATGATTCCAATGTCTATTTTAGTAACGGCAATGTCATCCATTCTGATATTACAGTTTGGGCAGCAGGCGTTAAAGCACCTAAGATATTGGAAGCTTTAAATGATTTTAAACGTGATAAAATCAATCGTTTAATGGTATATGCGACCTTACAAACTTATTCGGATCCGAATGTTTTTGCATTTGGAGATTGCGCCCATTGCCAACTGGATGCACGTCAACCACCTCTCGGACCTCGTGCACAAGTTGCCAGCCAGCAAGCGAGTTTTTTAGTTGATGCGATGGCAGCACGTTTAAACCACTCACCACAACCGATGTTTGTCTTTAATGATAAAGGCTCATTGGTTTCATTAAGCCGAAATCAGGCTGTAGGTGAGTTATTGGGTGACGTGAGTGTGCAAGGTTTTATTGCCAAAACGATGTATGTATCTTTGTATCGACTGCATCAAGCCAACATTCATGGTTATACACAGGCAGGAATGTTAACCATGAAAGATTTGCTTACCCGTCGTGTTCGCCCAAAAATTAAACTGTACTGAGTTGAAAACATAAATTTCGTTCCCATTTATAACGAAATCGTTTCAAAAAGTGGAAAATAGTCAACAAAATCGACTTTTCACTTTATGATGTACACCTGAACTCTTTGAATGGATTAACAACATGACTGCTATTGCAAATAACCACGTGGTTTCATTCCACTACACTTTAACAAACGCTGAGGGTGAAACACTTGATAAATCTCAAGGTGAACCACTTGCATATTTGCACGGCGCAGGGAACATCATTCCTGGTTTAGAAAACGCACTTACAGGTAAAACTGTAGGTGAGAAATTCACTGTAAATGTTCCTGCAGCAGAAGGTTACGGTGAATACAACCCTGAACTTGTTCAAGAAGTTCCAGCTCAAATGTTCCAAGGTGTAGACAACATTCAACCTGGTATGCAATTCCAAGCGCAAACTGATGATGGTGTACAAATCGTAACTGTTAAAGCAATCGAAGGCGACAACGTTGTTGTTGATGCAAACTTCCCACTTGCTGGTCAAGATCTTACTTTTGAAGTAGAAATCGTTGAAATTCGTGATGCTTCTCAAGAAGAGTTAGATCACGGTCACGTACACGGTGCAGGTGGTCACCACCACTAATTCTTTTTAGAATTAGCACGACTAAAAAGCAAAGCTTCGGCTTTGCTTTTTCTTCACATTCACTTTTATAAAATAAGAAAGATACCTTACTTCGAATAAATTGAGTGGTTCTTACTTTATGCAAAGCGATTATCAACTGATTTGGTTTCGCCAAGATCTCAGAATCCATGACCATGCCGCCCTTTGGCATGCAACACAAACAGGACCTACAGTTGCGCTAGTGATCTTGTCACCTGAACAATGTCAACTACATGATGATGCACCCATCAAAATCGACTTCTATCTTCGTCAACTACAACAATTACAAATTGCATTGCAATCTCTCAATATTCCTTTAATTGTTCAGCATTTACCACTTTGGAAAGATATAACACAGCTCTTTGCAGATTTAATGCAAAATATCCCAATTCAGCAGGTATATGCCAATATTGAACTAGGGGTTAATGAACTAAAACGAGATAACGAGGTACAAAAATTATTAAACCAACAAAACAAAGAACTGGTACTTTTTCATGACCGTACACTTTTTCCAGTAGCATCGATTCGTAATCAGAGCCATCAGCCCTATCAAGTTTTTAGTGCTTTTAAAAAAGTCTGTTATCAACGTCTGCAACAAAGCTTACCCCAATGCTATCCAGTACCTGACGTGCAGCAGCCGATCAACATCGATCCGTACCCCTCACTTGAAGATTTCAAAGAGCTACAACTTAAATATACTCAGCAAATTAATCATCTAACACAACAATGGCCAGTAGGCGAATCCTATGCATTAACATTACTAGATCAATTTATCCATGACAGATTGGACGATTATAAAAATGCCCGCGACTTCCCTGCACAAGCAGGCACCAGCCAACTATCTGCTTATTTAAATATTGGCACTCTCTCTATCCGTCAATGTCTACAGGCATTATTCCGTAAACAGCACGGCGATTTTGTGATTGAATCCGAAGGTCAGCAAACATGGCTGGATGAACTACTCTGGCGAGAATTTTATCAGCATATTTTGTTCGACTACCCACGTGTTTCAAAGCACTTGCCATTTCAGCTTTCAACCAAAAAAATCAACTGGTGTGATGATCCAGTTGCGCTGCAACAATGGCAACAGGGTCATACCGGTATTCCAATCGTCGATGCAGGTATGCGACAACTCCTTGCAACAGGTTGGATGCACAATCGAGTACGTATGATTTGCGCCATGTTTCTGAGTAAAAATCTTTTGATTGATTGGCGAAAAGGGGAACAATGGTTTATGCAGCACCTTATAGATGGTGATCTAGCTGCAAACAATGGTGGCTGGCAATGGTGTGCTTCAACAGGTACCGATGCTGCACCGTATTTCCGTATATTTAATCCAATTAGCCAATCACAAAAATTTGATCCAAATGGCGACTATTTACGACAATGGATTCCCGAACTTGCTCATTTAGATGCTAAATCCATCCATGAGCCTTACGCTTACAAAATGAATTCTAGTCTTAACTATCCAATACCAATCGTTGATTTAAAAAGTAGCCGAGCACGGGCTATCGCCGCTTTTAAAGAATAGATTTGGATTATTTATCAACCGACTCAGTAACATATAGACAACACTACATGTTACTGACTATAAATTACTTCACAAAGTCAACAACATAAAACTATCGCAATCACTATAAAATAGTGCTACTTTTATCACAAAAGACAATATTAAAACTAAAATTACTATGCAAAAAAATCCTGCTCCCGCACTCGTCTTATGGATCATTTCGGCTCATATCTTCATGGGTGTAGTGGCTTATGAATGGCTGCCAGCAACTTATCGAGGCAGTTGGATTTTCTTGCTATTGTTGGTCATCGCAGGTGCATACTTAAATATTGGTATGGCATTAATACTTGGTTTGGTGACATTTGTCGGTATTGCGTTCTATTTCTTTCTTGATCTCGCCAATCAAACTTATATCGAGCGTCAACTGCTCCTATTATTTGTAGCGCCGCTCGCGCCAGTTTTTCTTAGTGCGATCCCTCACAATATTAAAAATGCCTTGGCCTCTTATCGAGCTATTCAAAGTTATGACAGAAATTATCAACATGATATTTTACCGCTTACTGCACTCAAGCACTTTCAGGACCAGCTAAAAAAACTATTACAGTTGACTCATAAAAATCATTATGAAGTGATCAGTATTCAAATTACGAACACCGTGCTCATTCGAGAAATGCTTGGTGAAGATATTTGGAAAGAAACTCAAAATAAGATTATGACGATCTTATCCACTGAGGGTGATAGTATTATCTATCATTTCATCAATGAAGAGTTGAGTGAAATAAAAAGTATCGTAATTCATGAAAATCAAATGGATGAGCAACACCCTACCCCACATTTCCTACAACAACTACAAGAGCTGAATGTTTTAAAACTTAAAGTCGAACAACATACAGAATACCTGTCACAAGTAGACCGAGAGGTGCACTGATGTCAGTACTTCTTAATATTTGTGGTCTGCTGGTTGCAACCGAACATTACCCAGACATGACTTTACAACAATTTTATCAGCAGTATTATCACTGCTCAATTCAACCTGCAAAATCAGAGTCAAGCCCACACATTCAATCTTCTGAAATGGTTTCAGAGATCTTTTCTCAGCCTGCAACATGGTGGCCCGTTTTTACAGCAGATCAACTCCAATCGAATAGTTTTAAAGAGCTTATTGATAAAGGTGTAAAACCAGGCGTTATTTTACCAGATGAGTATTTTAGTTTTTTAACCTACTATCGGATAAAAAAAGCCGTCAATGACGGCGCAATTCCTATCGCGCTCTTTCACATGGAACATTCGAAGTACTTTTCTGCCAAAGCCACATTTTCTACCGCAATTGGTCTGAGACCATTAGCGACATTGATTGAAACAGGCTGGGATGAAAACCTCATCTCACAACCTGCGGGTAGCTATATCATTCAATCGGATAATAAACAAAATCTGCCCATACCTGCACGTAAGATCCAACATCATCAGCACTTCTTTTATCAAGCCAATCATAACTATGCTCAAAACTCTGGCTATCAAATTTTAATTAATCCTCCAGCACACTTGCCTGTGAACAGCATAGAATATCCCCAATTGGGAATATCATGGCGTTTTGGTCGTGTTGATTACACCAGTACCCCTGACGGAGTTGAAACCAATCTATTTGGTTATTTCTTAATTGCAATCAGTACTGTTGTGATTCCATTTGACTATCTTTTTTCAACCCATTTTCCTAGTTTATTAAGTAGTTTTGGTAGTTCTGTTTCTTGGATTTCGTTGTTGCTTGGTGGGTCATTACTTTTGATTTTAATCATCTCTATCATTCGTAGGAGAAGACTCAATGCCCGCGATTGATATTCTATTTTTGTTTGGTTTTCTTGGTATTTGGATTCCACAAGCTTTTTGGGCATGGTTAAGTTATCAAGCATGGAAATACTCAAAAAATGCAGCCAAAGAGTTAGAAAATTTGCCTGTGCCCGCCGAGTGGCCAATGCTCAGTGTCTTGATCCCAGCCTATAACGAAGGTGTCGTGATTGAAGATACGCTCCATGCCATTGCGCAACAAGACTACCCTGCACATGCCTATGAAGTGTTATTAATCAATGACGGCTCTAAAGACAATACTCTTGAGATCGCTGAACGCATGGCGGAGATTTATCCGTGCATTAAAATTGTGAATGTCCCGAAAGGTATGGGAGGTAAAGGTAAATCTCGGACCTTAAACAATGGTCTACCTCATGCCAAAGGTGAGTTAATTATTGTCTATGATGCCGATAGTACGCCCGAACCAGACTGCGTTCGACTATTGGCTCAAACCTTATTGGCAGATAAAAAACTGGTTGCCGTCAATGGCAAAGTCCGCACACGAAATTGGCGCGATAGTATTTTGACTCGCTTTATTGCCATCGAGTTTATTTTCTTTCAATGGATCTTCCAAGGAGGCCGATGGCAACGTTTTGAATTATCGACCTTGATGGGAACCAACTATGTCATATGGCGGGATGCACTAGAAACATTGGGAGGATTTGATGAAAAATCATTGGTTGATGACACTGAAATGAGCTTCAGAATCTTTCTAGGGCAAAAGCGAATCAAATGGGTACCTTATGCCGTAGGTTGGCAACAAGACCCGCCATCACTGAGTGTTTTTGTCAAACAACGATCACGTTGGACTCAAGGTAATTTCTATGTGACCAGTAAATATCTACCGATTGCATTAAGAAAACCTTTTCCAATTGGTATCGAAATTTTCAACAACATAATGTGTTATGTCCTGTTCGTACCTGCGCTGATTTGGAGTCATATCACTCTAACACTTGGCTTACTTGGCATAGCGGGGATCACCTTACCTGGACCATTTACAGTGTTATGGGCATTATCATTTTGTTTATATGTCGCACAAATGTGGTTCACCCTATCACTTGAAAGAGTTAAACCCCAACTTTATTTCTTTTCAGTTTTATCTTACATCACATATTCACAGATCTTTTTATTCATCGTATTTAAAGCAGCCTACGACATGTTGAAAAATAAGATACAAGGGAATTCACTACAGTGGTACAAAACTGAACGTAGCAAAGAGAGAAAATAAATGAAAAAAAATCGACTTAACCATCCTGTTTTCAAAATTCTGTTAGCAAGTGCGACTCTCTCTTTGCCCGTATTTGCTCTAGCAGATTCTTGGAATACATGGAAATTTGATAATATTAATACGTCAAACAAATACACGATCGAGCCACACTACTTCTATGTAGGTAAGGGTTCTGAGTGGCAAAGTATTCGTTTTAGCAGCGATTATTCGACTGAACATTTCACCACTTTACTGGTGAAATATGATGATAAGTTGATTTATAACACTGTGTTAAATGGTGATGGTAAACTGGAATTTAATATTCCCGCTGCTGATAGTGGTTTTCATCGCTTAGACTTTATTTTACAGCAATATTCACCCCGAACCTCGCCAGCTGCTGATCGTACAACCTTCTGTAGCGAAGATATTGATCAAGTCACGTATTTAAGTAACTCAAAAATTGACTATGCACGACATCGACCAGTCTATCGTTTAAAAGATCTGCCCGATGCCTTATTTAATCCACAAATTGTCAGACCTACACCATTCGTAGGCGTACTCAAATTCAACCCTGCCAATGTCAATGAAGCATCGATGCTCGGTCGTCTCATGAACGCATGGGGATCTGTTACCCCTGTGCAATGGTATGAACAAAATCCACCAGCAGGCCAAGCCGCCGATTTCTTAATTGAAATTTCAAAATCACCTACACCGCTATCTCAGGGTACTTTAGTCCAGATTAGTTCTGAAAATAATGTGCCAACTTTGCAAATTAAATATGATCATCCTCAAAAACTAGTCTCAGCAATTAACGGATTACTCAATCCAAATTACTTAGAGCAACTCAATACTTCTGCCACGTTTCTACCCGATAAACTTGCAGCACCAACATGGGCAAAAATCAAACAGATTAAAACATTGGCGGATTTAGGCATCAGTGATTTTCGACTCAACCAAGCTGAAAAAAACCTGTTCCTCAACTTCCCTGCTGTTTGGCAACCTACAGATATTTTGCAAGGACAAATTGCGTTACGCGTCCAGAGTGGCTTATTAGAAGGCTCTAATATCACCACTTGGATTGATGGTGGATTGGCAGGTAGTTTGAAAACTGCAGAATTAGATTCTGACCCTGTAAATCGTCAATTTAACTATTTCGCAAAAACCATTTCAAATAGCACATCATTTCACTTAAAACTCGAAAATTCTGTGATCGTAAACTCACAATGTTTACCTACAGCAAAAGGCTCTTTATGGATTGATACTGAGAAATCCACGGTCAAATTACCACATAAACTCAAAAACGGTGTGGCATCACTATCGATGGCATTTGCCACACATCCAACCATTGCAATCGATGGTGAGCCGGGTAGCTTAGAAATTGCGCTAATTTTGAGTCAAACAGCAAAACGAATGCTACTGACCAATGATCCAGTGCCATTGAATTTCGTCAAATTTGATCCTGCAAAGCCCGAATTAATTAATGTTCAAGTCAATCCTAATATTTATCGCCAGCAAGTCTCTATGCATCGAGATACTGTTTATGCACCTGCTGCGGCTAAGGGTTTTTTAGTGCGTTTTCATGAACAACGTTTTGATGTTTTGACGGACTCCATTGATGGCGCTCAAAACTTCACGAAGTTTTGGGAGAAAATTCAACAAAATATTCCCAATAACGCCAGTAAAATCTTGGTGACACAGAACGGTCAAGTCTTTACTTTACAAAAAATTATTGTCGGTAATCAAAAAGCACCTCTGGTTCAACAGTCATCTTTCTTTATCTTGGTGCTTATCATTTCTGCTATTATGATTCTGGCAATCTTGCTTTGGTACTGGCGAAAAAAACCGAATGCTAAAAATAAGGCAGAATAATTTCAAACTCATTATTATTTTCTTTTTTCAACCATATTTTTTTGGGCGGCTGCATACATTTTTCTCAATCTGAAATGCAGCCTGCTCATATTGAAGGAATTTTTTGGCAACCAGATTTAGCTACCACCCCACCCAAAGG
>NZ_GG665949.1:108975-143078 GCF_000156555.1 Acinetobacter sp. ATCC 27244 | reverse complement strand
TGGCAACTGGAACCTACTCGGGGTTTCTACATTTGTTCCACAATGGTCAATTGTTCAATCCAAATCTTGGTTTGATCATGATACTGGCTTTGTAAAGTGGGATAAAAATATAAATCTTCAACAGCTAAACCAAAATGCGTGGGCATCGGAGATTATTTTAGGTTTAGCAGGCGAATATGATGAAAAGCTGGCACGCTCCCAAGTCATGTTACTTGCTCAGAACTCTAAACAATTGATTGCACATACTCAATCTATTCCACTCAAAGGATATTATTTTCCAGTTGAGGCCGATCCAACTTGGTTAGGTGTAGGAATATTAGGTCAAGCTTTAACGCAACTTCCAAAACCTTTATGGGTGAGCATTTATAGCGCAGATGAAATGCCAACACATTACGATGTATGGTTAAAAAGTTGGTTGCCTGAGCAGACTAATGTTTTTTTTCAAGATGGCGTTGGTGTAGGCACTCGTTCACCTGAACAAGCAAGGATCATCTTAGATGAGCTGCAACATGAATTTGGTAAAGATAAAATTACTATTGTTTTAGAAGCATTTCGAGCAACCAAAAATGGACACTTTCGAGCTGCATATCCTTGGGAAATTATCGAACAATTGAAAGCCTACGAGGGACAAAAAGTTTATATCTTTGATGGCCCCCACTATATGAGCCGTATCAATGTCTATATGATTGCCTTATGGTATAAGCTTAAATATCGCTCATAAAACAAGGCTGTTTCTTCACTAAGACAGCCTAGATCTTAGAAACTCTTATAAAATACTAGTTCCGTTCGAGTGTTGTTATAACGCTCTTGTCCATTCGCCAATGCATCTTTGAAATAGTGGCCATATAAACGCTCAACACGTACTTTTACAGGCACATAATTAAACGGTTGCCACGCAACACCAGCACCGTATTCAAATAAATTATTATAATTCTCACCTTCAGAATCTGCCAAAGCATGTAATTTGGCATAGGCTTGTACAGTTCCCGTTTCACCTCGGTAAACATTAAAACCTGAGCGTAATCTTAAATCTGCAATGACGTTATAATCTTCACGTGAATAACTAGCCACGTTACCATACAGGTCGGTGAAATAATCATTCCAAACCGTGCGATTTTCTACACTCGGATTTGCGTACCATTCTTGATAACCTGTTACACCACCAACAACACTCTCACGGAACTTATCTCGATTACGATCAATTAAGTCATAACTACCACCTAATTCTAAATAGGCTCTAATCGGGATACTTAGCCAAGGCTGATAATTTGCCCCTACACCAACCGTCACTGCATTCTCATCAATGATTTCAGGTCGAACTCCACCACGTGATTTAGTATCACGATTTAGATTCATAAAGCCATAAACCTGTGCACGGCCATTGTCCAAATTACGTCCATAACGCATTTTTAACGGAAAAATAAAATCGTCGTAGCGCGACTCATAAGACGGTGCAAAATAAATATCTTTGAATACAGGTTTGACTGTCCCACCACTTAAATTCTGTACTGCTTGCTGCGCTTTAGTTGCGATTTCTACATCATTTGACTGAGCCAGCATTTTGAATATTGGTAAAGCTTCTCTATCTCTCTTCAGTTGATTCAACAAATATGCTTCTTGTAGCTTAAGTTGATCATCCTGAGGTGCAAGTTGCGATGCTTTACGAACGCTGTGTAATGCCTGATCTTGTTTATTCAAACGAATTTGTAAATAAGTCAAACTTTTCCACACTTTAATATCTTGTGGGGTAAGTGCTGCAAGTTCGAGCAGAATTTTTTCCGCCTGCTCTGGCTGCTGTTGTTCTAATTTATAAAACTGATCCCATCGATCATAAATTGGATTGCCAGGTTTATAAGCCGCATCACCTTCTTTTACGAAATCAGCTTCAGCACTCATAACCGCTTGTAATGGAAACAAAAGGCTTAACGTAAACAAGGTATGACTGAGTAATTGTTTTTTTGATTTTTTCATCACATATCTCAAGTAAATATTGCCAGTTATAAGTGGATATAATCGTCAGCTTAAATCAATTTAAAATGTTAATTTATTCACATATTATAACTAAATCATTGTTATCATGTCGTTAAAATACGTTATTTTATAAATCGATTCAGCATATGAATCATAGATAAAAATAGTATGCCGCATAAGAAAACAAACACTTTTTAACTTTTCATCAAAGAGCACAACTATGTCATTTTCACATCATACAGAACCTCATGTGATTCAACGATCAGGTTGGTTAAGAGCTGCCGTCTTGGGCGCAAATGATGGCATTATTTCCGTCACCAGTTTAGTTATGGGAATGGCAGCGAGTGGTGCACATAACCAGACATTATTAGTCACTTGCATAGCAGGCTTAATTGCTGGTGCAACATCAATGGCTGCTGGCGAATATGTTTCTGTAAAATCTCAAGAGGATATTGAAAAGGCTGATTTAAAGTTTGAAGCAAGAGAACTCAAGAAAAACCCACAAGCTGAATTAAATGAACTGACCCAAATTTATATTGCTAGAGGATTAGACACACAGTTAGCATTACAAGTTGCAACTCAACTCACTGCACATGATGCACTTGCTGCACACGCAAGAGATGAAATCGGTATTCATGAAAATACTGCTGCAAATCCTATTCAGGCTGCACTGTCTTCTGCCGCTGCTTTTTCGTGTGGTGCAGCATTACCGATGCTCGCTATTTTACTCAGCGCTGAAAATTATGTCTCGCAAACCGTTATGTTCACAGGCATTTTGTCTTTAGCATTGTTAGGTGCACTTTCAGGTTATGTTGCAAGAACATCGATGTTGAAAAGCAGCTTAAGGATTACCATCTGGGGGATTTTAGCCATGCTGTTCTCAAGTTGGATCGGTTCACTATTTAATGTTCATCCACTTTGATTACGCACTTAGATCACTTTTCTGTTCAAACACTTATTAGATAACGTTAATTATTTGACATAAAAATATAAAAGCAAAATATTCCTCACAGTCTAAAGCTTTTTTTATCATTTGGATGTATGATCAAAGAGAACTTACACTCATAAACCAAGCTCAAAAGCCAATTTATGAACAGAGTCAGTAAATATCCAATGTAGAGAGCGGTTTTGATACATCGACTTGGGATATGGTTTGCTTTTGCAACCATCACACTACAACTTGCTGTTTTTCTGCAGCCTCTTTTGCCAGAGAAGTTTCAAATTTCTCCAGCTTGTGAGACTGTTGTGCATCTGTCATCCCAATCTCGACATCATCACGGTACACAAAACTCATCCATCGTTTCTCGATCTCATTCTGAGCATCATCATGCCAGCACAGTTGATCATGTCACATCTGATGCCATCGATCATACCCATCAGCATGATATTAACCATCAATGCCCATTCTGTTTTTTCTATGGACAATTGGTTGTACCGCCGACATTAGGTATTCAAGAAGTCTTTGTCCGTATACAAGTGCGTTATGTTCACTTGCAACAGCTTTTCCTTAGCTTCTTTTTTGATTTACAACGTCTTTTCCTTCTGCCCCAAGGTCGAGCTCCACCACTCTATTTTTCAATTAATTAGCGTTTAGAACTATTTATTGAAAAGTGAGTAATCCATGTTTTTTCAAACTTGTTTTGTTGTTTGGCAGCAAACACTGGCGATTTTTATCGCAAATAAATCTCTGTATCTCAATGTTCTTCAACAACCGTTTCGATCGGTATCGGAGGCTTCGTGATGGATTTAGGTTTAACCGCATTAGAATTGGCACGTATCCAATTCGCATTTACTGTTTCATTCCATATTATTTTTCCAGCGACATCGATTGGACTGGCATGTTTTCTTGCCGTTTTAGAATGGAAATGGCTAAAAAGCCATGATCCGATTTATCAAGACCTCTATAAATATTGGCTCAAAATCTTTGCTGTGACCTTCGGGATGGGGGTTGTTTCAGGTGTAGTGATGAGCTATCAGTTCGGTACAAACTGGAGTGAATTTTCACGCATTGCAGGAAGTGTCACTGGGCCCTTGCTGACCTATGAAGTGCTGTCCGCCTTTTTCTTGGAAGCTGGGTTTCTGGGTATCATGCTATTTGGATGGGGGCGTGTCAGCGAAAGAGCCCATTTCTTTGCCACCTTAATGGTCGCAATCGGTACCTGTATTTCCATGTTTTGGATTTTATCATCCAATAGTTGGATGCAGACTCCCCAAGGCTTTGCAATAGAAAATGGCATTATTGTCCCTAAAGACTGGTTTGCCATCGTATTTAATCCGTCATTCCCTTATCGCTTTGCACACATGGCTGTCGCTGCATTTTTAGTTTCTGCTTTAGTCGTTGCCGCAACAGCAGCATGGCATTTATTACGTGGTCGTCGAGACGCATTGGTTAAGAAATCATTTTCCATGGCAATGTGGATGATCTTATTCGCTGCACCAGCACAAGTCATCATAGGCGATCATCACGGTTTGAACACTTTAAAATATCAGCCTGCCAAACTAGCCGCAATGGAAGGACATTGGGAAACCAATGTCAACGAACCTATGCCGCTTTATCTATTTGGTATTCCAGATATGCAAGCTGAAACCACCAAATATGCAGTAGGTATTCCATATCTTGGAAGTTTGATCCTTACCCATAGCCTTGATGGCGAAGTTAAAGGATTGAAAGAGTTTGCACCCAAAGATCGTCCAAATTCAACGCTGGTATTTTGGAGTTTTCGCATCATGGTGGGTCTAGGCACACTCATGGTTTTACTTGCCGTGATCGGGTTAATCCTCCGCAAGAAAGATCAAATTTATGAGAAAAAATGGTTCCATAAATTTGCCCTCATCATGGGACCGACAGGTTATATCGCCTTACTGGCAGGTTGGTTTACAACTGAATTAGGTCGTCAACCTTGGGTGGTCTATGGTGTATTACGCACAGAAGATGCATTATCAAGTGTTTCTGCAAGTCAAGTTGGCCTTACCCTAATCATCTTCGTGGTGGTATACACCATCGTATTTGGTACTGGGATTTATTACATTCTCAAGCTCATGTACAAAGGTCCGCAATTCATTCATACCCCAGTCCAAGATTCTGGCGGCGTTGGTCATTTTAAAACGCCAATGCGTCCGCTGAGTGCTGTTGATGAAAGCCTCGATAACAATGACCAGAAGAAAGGAGAATAACATGTTCGATATTCCTCTTATTTGGGCAATGATTATTGCCTTAGGCGTATTAATTTATGTCGTACTTGATGGTTTTGATCTCGGCATCGGGATTCTATTTCCCTTCATCAAAGGTCAGCAAGAGCGTGATGTGATGATGAATACCGTTGCACCCGTGTGGGACGGCAATGAAACATGGATGGTGCTTGGCGGCGCTGGTTTGTTTGCTGCCTTCCCAATCGTATATGCAACCGTATTATCCGCACTCTATATGCCGATTACCCTGATGGTGATTGCACTCATTTTTAGGGGCGTTGCTTTTGAGTTCCGCTTTAAAGCGAATCGCTCCAAAGCACTTTGGGATATGGCTTTTATTTGGGGATCTACACTTGCCAGCTTCCTGCAAGGCGTAATTTTAGGTGCCTATATTCAAGGTTTAAAAACGGAAAATGGTATCTATGTCGGCGGCAGTTTAGACTGGCTAACACCTTTTTCGCTGTTTACTGGTCTAGGTGTGGTCGTGATGTATGCAGCGTTGGGATGTGGCTGGTTAATTCTAAAAACTGACCAAGCACTACAAAACAGAATGTATGATCTGATGCCAAAACTCATCTTCAGCCTATTAGCAATTTTCATTGCGGTGAGCTTATATACCCCATATAGTCAACCTGCCATTGCAGAAAAATGGTTTACTGTGCCACAACTGATCTACTTTAGCCCTGTTCCAATTTTAGTACTGATTTTTAGCTATTTGGCATGGCGTGCTTGTGTAAATAGAAGTGAATATAAACCTTTTATTTATACTTTAATGCTGATGTTTCTTGCCTACTCTGGCTTTGTCATTAGCTTATGGCCATACATTATTCCACCATCTGTCACGATTTGGGATGCCGCTGCGCCAAAAGAAAGCCAAATCTTTGCTTTAGTCGGTGCTGCAATCATGATCCCAATCATTTTGGTCTACACCTTCTGGGGATACTGGATCTTTAGAGATAAAGTACGTATCGGTGACGAAGGCTATCATTGAGGTGAAATCCAATGAAAAAATCACAAATCAAATGGTTTATCGGATTATGGCTAGTTGGTTTTTTAGGTTTGGCAATTATCGCAGGTCTCTTTAAGGCTTTGCTCATGTTGGCTTATCAATAACCTCTAAGCTCTTTTGGGTGTTTGACTATTCATGAGTCAAACACCTTTTTACATCATTCCTTAATAGTTCATTCCTCAAGTAAATAACCACTATTATTTGCTATTTTTTTTAAATCTAAGCTATGTTGGATGAAAAGAGATGAGGTACTAATACATGTCAATTTTAGAATTACTAGAAATAAAACATCCTATTTTTCTAGCACCTATGGCAGGTGTGTCTACTCCTGAACTTGCAGCTGAAGTTTCCAATCAAGGTGCACTCGGATCTCTAGGTCTTGGTGCCAATACACCAGAATCAGCAAAAGAATTGATCTTAAAAACTCAACAGCTCAGTGACCATCCATTTCAAGTCAATTTCTTTTGTCATCGACCAGAACCATTAAATCCACAGCATGAACAACAATGGATTGAATATTTAACCCCAGCGTTCAAAAAATTTGATGCTCAGCCACCAACTGAACTCAAGTGTATTTACCCCAGCTTTCTAGAAAATGACGATTTTTTAAATGTGGTATTAGAGACTAAACCTAAAGCTGTCAGTTTTCATTTTGGGATTCCTCATGCTCATCAAATTAAAGCGCTCAAAAGTGCGGGCATTATCACGATGGTGTCTGCAACAAATTTGATAGAAGCCCAAGCCATAGAAGCTGCTGGTATTGATTTAATCATTGCGCAAGGCATTGAAGCTGGTGGACATCGTGGTATTTTTAATCAACATTTTGATGCGGCAATCAAAACCAGTGATTTGGTCGAATTACTCACTCAACACTGTTCACGACCAATCATTGCTGCTGGCGGCATCATGAATGGTGATCAGGCAAAAAATATGCTAAAACACGGCGCAAGTGCCGTACAGTTGGGGACTGCATTTGTACAATGTAAAAGTTCAAGTGCCAATGCTGCATATCGTAAAGCGCTGTTTAGCCAAAGTATTACACAAATAAGTGCAAGTTTATCTGGTCGCCCAGCACGTGGTTTATTGGGCACATGGCATACGCAAATCGATGCACCGAATCGACCAACGGTCCCTGCTTATCCATATACTTATGATTTGGCAAAACAATTAATGAGCATCGCAAGTCAGCATCAAGATTATAGTTATGGTGCATTTTGGGCAGGCAGTAATGTGTCACAGATTCGCGAATTAGAAGCCGCCGATTTAGTCAATCAACTGATTGTAGAAATGACCACACGCTAAATTTTCGCAAAAAAAATCGACCTAATTAGGCCGATTTTTTTAACTCAATCATTTAATCGCTTCTAATAACTTCTGCTGTGCATTATGAGGAGTTTCTCCTTCAGCAAGCTGGGCACGTACCCAAACACCATCACCTTGTAGCAACCATGCTTGTTGATTGTCTTTAAGATAATTTAACAGACCCAGTTGATAAATCGACTTTTTCAACGCAGGATCTTCAATCGGGAAACACGCTTCAACACGATTAAATAGATTACGATCCATCCAGTCTGCGCTTGAGCAATAAATACGCGGATTGCCATTATTGCTGAAATAATAAACACGAGTATGTTCTAAGAAACGACCAACGATCGAACGCACACGAATGTTTTCTGACAGATTTGGCAAACCTGGACGTA
Source organism: Acinetobacter sp. ATCC 27244 (assembly GCF_000156555.1). Lineage (NCBI taxonomy): Bacteria > Pseudomonadati > Pseudomonadota > Gammaproteobacteria > Moraxellales > Moraxellaceae > Acinetobacter > Acinetobacter sp. ATCC 27244. The sequence goes on along the minus strand of NZ_GG665949.1, from coordinate 135,209 downwards.
AGCAGCAGATAGAACGAATAATTAAATCAATTTGCACACCCGCCTGAGAAGCTTCATACAGTTTGTTGATCAACTGTACTTCCGTCAATGCATTTACTTTAATGATAATTTGGGCTGCTTTTCCTGCTTTTACATTTGCAATTTCATCATCAATAAAGTTGATCAACTGCGCGTGCAAAGTAAATGGTGCATGCAAAAGCTTTTTCGGTTTTGCCATTTTGCCCATACCCGTGAGCTCTTGGAAAATCCGATGCACATCTTCACAAATATCTTTGTCAGTGGTCATCAAGCCGTAGTCAGTATAAATACGCGCATTGCCTGCGTGGTAATTACCCGTACCTAAATGAACATAACGAATCAGTTTATTATTTTCACGGCGCACAACCAGAATCATTTTGGCGTGAGTCTTATAACCAACGATACCGTATACAACCACCGCTCCCGCTTCTTGTAAAACGTTTGCCACTTCGATATTTGACTCTTCATCAAATCGTGCACGCAGCTCAATCACAGCCGTCACTTCTTTACCATTGCGTGCCGCTTCAGCAAGCACTTGCACGATTTCTGAGTCAGCGCCACTACGATAAAGGGTTTGTTTGATCGCCAAAACTTGAGGATCACGTGCCGCTTCGCGTAATAATTGAATCACTGGTACAAATGACTCAAAAGGATGGTGTAGGAGAATGTCCTGCTTTTGCATCGCCGCAAAAATATTCTCAGACTTTTTAAACGCTCTAGGTAAGATAGGCGTGTGTGAGTCATAACGTAGATGAGGACGTTTAAAATTAGAAAGTAGACGCGCTAAATTTACCGGTCCATCCACACGGTAAAGCTGCTCTTCATTTAGATCAAATTCATCTAACAAATATTTATAGATATGCTGTGGACAGTTATGTGTGACTTCTAAACGCACCGCTCGACCAAAACGACGTGAACTCAACTCACCTTTCAAAGCTTTCGCTAAATCTTCAACATCTTCATTTAGTGCCAAGTCTGCATTTCGGGTGACGCGGAACTGATAACATCCTGTCGCAGTCATTCCGGGGAACAAATCTGATACGTGCTCATGGATGATGGCAGATAACATCACATGATATTCCTTACCATCTGTTAATTCATCAGGTAATCGAACAACACGAGGTAATGAACGTGGAGCAGGCACAACCGCTAGATCAATTTGACGACCAAACGCATCCTTACCTTCCAAAGTCACAATAAAGTTTAAACTTTTATTCACTAAGCGTGGAAATGGATGAGCAGGATCAAGGCTAATAGGTGTCAGTACAGGTGCAACTTGTTCTTGGAAATATTTCTTAATCCATGCCGATTGAGCTGGTGTTAATTCACCACGACGTAAAAAGCAAATATCTTCTTCGCGTAACTTCGGTAAAATTTCTTGGTTAAGAATACGATACTGGCGCTCGATCGCAGCATGTGCTGTTTTGGAAATTTGTTCCAACACTTGCTTTGGGGTTAAGCCATCAGGAGTACGGCTTTCATTACCTAATGTTAGTTGCTCCATAACCCCTGCGACACGAATTTCAAAAAACTCATCGAGGTTACGTGAAAAGATCAGCAAAAAGTTCATCCGCTCTAACAAGGGATGAAGTGGATCAACTGCTTGTTCCAATACACGAAGATGGAAATCAAGAATTGAAAGTTCACGATTAATATAACGATCGTTGTAACTGTATTCTATTGGCGCTGTTGTCGTCACTGCAGTATTCATACCGAACCTTGTCGCATTATCATTTATCAAGTGATGATTTAAGTATGCTGCAAAATTATGTCAATTTGGTAAAAAAGCCCAAAAATATTGAGCTTTTCTTTTATAAAATAATTCCAATCTGCGGAGTTCTTATTCATCAACTACCAAATGAACATTTAAGGTTTTTGCGTCCCGTTCATATATTTCAAAATAACACGCTTACGGTATTGCAACTTTCGATCATTACGGTTGTTTTGATAATATTTAGGGTTTGGTAGCAATGCAGCGAGAAAGGCGGCCTGTTCGCGCGTTAAGCTTTTCGCACTTTTGCCATAATAAAATTGCGCAGCAGCTTCTACACCGTAAATATTTTGTCCGAACTCAACAGAGTTCATATACACTTCTAAAATTCTACGTTTTGACCACATACGCTCCATCATCCATGTCGCGATGGCTTCTTGTCCTTTGCGCACAAATGAACGTTTATTGTAGAGGAATAAATTTTTCGCTAGTTGTTGTGAAATCGTCGAACCGCCCGCCACAACTTCACCTTTTTTATTATTACGCTCTAAAGCATGCTGAATCCCAGCCCAGTCGAAACCATGATGATGAATAAATTTAGCATCCTCACCCGCCAGAACTGCATGTTTGAAATTATCACTGATTTCATCATAGTCGCGCCAATGATGTTGAATCGGTTTTAGATCAGACCAGTAGTCTAAACGCATAAACATGGTGGTATTGACGGGATGAGTGCGCCACCAAACGAGACTACTAAAAATCCACAACTGAATCAGTAAGATCACGCCGATGATCAGCATCACTATACGCGCGAATAAGGCTTTCATTTAAATGCATCACTCCTAGGTGCAAAAAGTCTGCGTCGTATCTACAAACCTTCGATTCATGCTAAGCTATTTTTCATTGCAGCCACTCATTTAAGTACATGACTGAAACAACACCACCACAAATTACTCAAAAATTACACGTACATACTTGGTGGTTTACTGCAGCTTTGATTGCTGTCAACGTGAGCCTATTTGGCTGGCAAATCCTCACAGGCGTCGATATTACCGACCCTTCCCCTGTTGATGCAATTGCTTGGGGAGCAGATTTCACACCACTGACCTTTTTAGGTCAGCCAGAACGGCTTTTCAGCAGCATGTTTTTCCATTTCGGAATGATCCATCTCATGCTGAATATGTGGGCATTATACATTTTTGGCAGTATCGCTGAGCAACTGTTTGGTCGTCGCTACTATATTGCACTTTATTTCCTTGCTGGGTTGATGGGAAGTGTTCTATCAAGCTATCTCAGTATCCTAGATGGCTATCAATTGCTACAGCATTTTGATCCAAAATACTTACCTAAAATCAGTGCTGGTGCTTCTGGTGCAGTGATGGGATTAGGTGCAGCCCTTACCATTATTTCCGTCTTACCGGTGTTGCCACGACAACGCTTTCTCTTAGATAAGAAATCTTTGCTATTCATTATGGCAATTAACCTCATATTCGGCTTCACAGTTTCAGGGATTAATAATGCTGCCCATATCGGTGGGATGCTCATGGGTGCTGTTTTAGCAACCGCATGGTATCTCAGCCAAAAAACTGGGAAAAAAATAATGTTCCAACTTGGAGCTGTCCTGATTGCAACACTATTGCTATATGGATTTTACGTTTACTGCACAGCATTAGGTCAAACACTACATCCGTTATGGTATGAGATTTTGATTCAAAATAAACTCAATTAAAATCACTTAAACAATTAAATTGGGCGATCATCTCAAACAAATCACCGCCCAATTTAATCCATTCATGCGCATACTACCCTTTCAATATTGACTAAAATCCATCCATTTATTATGCTTTTTTTGTCAAAAACAGATTAGGTTTGGGACGGTTGGCCCATTCCCTCGTTGATACGAGTTCTTCCGTTATTCGACTAACGGCCCATGACGAATAATGTACTCACTTCATGTAGGTACATCTATGACATCAAGAGGGGCACAAAGATGAAACCACACATTTCCATTTTAACGCTTGGCGTTACCGATCTAGAACAATCGCTTATTTTCTACCGTGATGGTCTTGGGCTGCAAACAGAAGGTATTGTAGGTCAGGAGTTTGAACATGGCGCTGTTGCTTTCTTTGATCTTCAACGTGGACTAAAACTCGCAATCTTTGCTCAAGAAGATCTCGCGATTGATGCAGGATTAATTCAGCAACCCATTAGTTCAACCGCCATGTCGATTGGACATAATGTCAGCAATAAAAGTGAAGTTGATGAAATTATGGAAACTGCGAAAAAAGCAGGTGCTGTCATCGTGAAACAAGCCCAAAATACTTTTTATGGCGGTTACGCAGGATACTTTCTTGATCCGAATGGCCATCTTTGGGAAATCGTCTGGAATCCACAAATTATGCCACCCTCGAATTGTTGATCAAACGAAGTTTTTTAAAGTATAGTAGGATTTAGATGCAAAATAACACAATATCTTGCATCTAAATCATTACATGATTTTTAAGATTGGTTGATTTCCCTCAAGCTCTGCAAGGGTGGAATATCACATAAATAGCTTAGGCGATAACGTCCAATCAAGGTACAAACCAACAGCATACTCAACGGCAGAATTAACCAAATCTCAGGGTGCCATTGGATTGCCATTTGCATTTTATAACTGGCAATCGCACTAATCACCTCAGCAAAAAGACAGGCTACCACACCAGCCAATGCACCAATAAAACCGATCTCTAAACTGAGCATCCGTTTCAATTTATTTTTAGCAATTCCAAATGAGCGCATTAACGCGACTTCTTTACGTCGTTCATCCATCAATACATTTAGACAGGCAATCAATACCAGTAAACCAGATAGTCCAACCAGCATTGCCAATACTGTGACGATTTGCACCAGTACATTCATCAGTCTTTTCACTTCATCCAAAACGCGTCCCACATCAATAAACACGGTATTTGAAAACTGTTGAATTAAGGACACCATTTTGGCTTGATCCGTAGGAGGTACGTAAAAACTCCCCAGATAACTACCTGCATTTTCATCCATGCTATTTGGCGAAAAAATAAAGAAGAAATTTGGGCTAAAGCTCTCCCACTCAACCGATCTGAGGTTGATTACTGTGGCTTGCAACGTTCCTTCAGGCAAATTAAAACTGAGTTCATCGCCGATCTGGATACCTAATTCAGCAGCTAGCTTTTCTTCGACAGAAACTTGATGTGTTTTCGTAAAAACATGCTCACCACTTGTAATGACATTGTCATCCGGAAAATCTGTCGTTTGAGTTAAATTGAGTTCACGGCGTAATGAGTTATTTTGCTCAACCAATTCCGGAGAAAATGCCTCACCATTTTTTGCGATCAATCGTCCCCGAATATTTGGATAAAGTGGTGTGGATTGCCAACCATTTTGTTCAATTTGCTGTTTTAGCAGAGGCATATCAAAAGGTGGTAAACCATAAACAAACTGATTGGGTGTACCTTCAGGCAATTGCTGTTGCCATCGTTGTAATAAATCGGTTCTTAAAACACTGAGCACTGTTATTAAACTTAACCCCAAGGCCAAAGCTGTAATTTGCAAAGCGGTTTGATGAGGAATCCGTACATAGGCAGAGATTGGATGTTTAAGCTGTTTGATCGCTTTTAATAACAGCCAAATCAGTACATAAAGTACAGCACACAAGAACAAGATTGCAGCTAACACTAACATACTGAGTGACAGGTTATCGCTCAATACCAAACTAAAAACCATTAAACTCGTCACCCCTACCGCAAACATTGCAACGTAAGATTTACGCGAACGTTCTTGCTGTCGAATCACTCGAATTGGAGGTGTGTTTAGCAGTTCCCAAATACTTGGCAAAATAAAACCAATCAGCACCATCACACTGGTAAAAATAGCGACCGGTAAGGCATAAAATAAATCACCAATTGCAAAACTCAATTGTAATTGCGGTATCAACTGCAACATTAACTGCAACAAACCATAGCCTAAACCGATACCAATCAGACTTCCGACCATAATCGATAAGGCACTGACCACTGCGAGTAACACACAATAAGCCACAATGATTTGTTTCTTACTTGCACCCATACAACGTAACAATGCAATATGATCTTGGTTTTGTTGTACATAACGTTGACTGGTTAAGGCAATGGCAATGCCGCACAATAAAATCGTCAACAAATTGGCAAGCTGCAAGAACGTATCCAAATTTTCAATTGGTTTCATCAATCGCGTATTGGATTGACTCGCATCTCGCAATTTTAGAGAACTCGTCTCTTGGTTCGACATGCTAAGATCATCTGTTTGAACCTCAGGATGATCTTGCTTGTTTTGCAGTTCAAACTGTTGTTGAAATGTGTTGACCTGTGCCGGTGTTCCAGCCATAAGTAAACGATATTCTATGCGGCTTCCCACTTGAACAGCATTGGTTTTAGCAATATCAGTTTGATGAATGATCACAGTCGGTGAAAAACCAGAAAAACCAAGTTCTTGATTCGAATCGTGTTCAATCTGCCCTGTGACCTTAAACTGGCCATCTGCAATCGCAACCTGATCCCCGATCTTTACCTGTAATAAGTCCATTGCTCGAGGACTTAACCACACTTGTCCCGACTGAATCGTCTGTGCCACTGGTGAAATCTCTAATTTCCCTCGTAAAGGAAAATTTTCATCGACGGCTTTAACATTCACCATCACAAACTGATCATCCGTATGTGCCATAGAGCCAAAGACCGTTACAGCAGACTGCTTCAGATCTAGTTTTTCAGCCTGCTGATACCAATCGGCTTGGATAGGCTCATGGTCAGATAACACCAAATCAGCGCCAAGCATTTCTGCAGCTTGTAGAGTGACAGCATTTTGTACTTGTGTATTGCTAAATTTTAATGCGGTCGTAGCGCTGATCGCGAGAGATAAAGCAATGATCAACAGATACAATCCACCTGTACGAAAGCTCTGTAGTAGTAAGGGTTTTACAATTGAATTCATACCCCTTCCCCGACTTTGATTACATCCTGAACTTGACCATCGACAAGTCGTACATGTCGTTGGCACATTGCGGCTAGATTTTGATCATGCGTGACTAAAACTAAAGTTGTTCCAAGCGCCTTATTCAAATCAAACAAAAGCTGCTCAATCTCTTCCGCAGTTTGACCATCAAGATTGCCTGTTGGTTCATCGGCAAAAATAATCTTCGGTTCTGCGATCAAAGCACGAGCAATCGCAACACGTTGTTGTTCACCACCCGATAACACTTTCGGTGTTTGTTGAGCTTGACGAACGAGCCCAACACGCTCTAACCATGCCAAAGCTTTTTGCTCTGCTTGCTTAAAATTAAAGTTTGGCTGTAAACGTAACGGCAACATCACATTTTCTAAAGCGCTCAACTGGGGCAATAGTTGAAAGGACTGAAATACAAAACCAATATTCTCTAATCGTACCTGCGCACGTTGCTCTTCGGTCAGCGTATGAACGGCTTGTCCACATACCCATAACTCACCACTACTTGGTCGATCCAGTGTTGCTAAAATACCTAACAGTGTGGACTTACCCGAACCTGATCGCCCCGTAATCGCAATTTGCTCACCTTGATAAATCTCAAGATCAATCTCTCTTAAGATCGTTAAACTTTGCTGATTAATTTGAATATTTTGTGTAACTTTTTGAGCAGAAATAATCGGTTGTGGCATGATGTCACGTATCCTGTTGAGCAAATTAATTACGGTTATGCAAATTTCTAGAGTGATTTTGTCGATATCGAAACCATTGATGATGATCGGCGTTTTTCTATCTCCGATGCTGGCTTCTGCAAAGACGATTTTAATATTGGGCGACAGTCTGAGCGCAGGTTATGGTATTGAAACCAAACAAGGTTGGGTTCACTTACTACAACAACGTTTAGACCAACACTATCCGAAACAGCATAAGGTGGTCAATGCAAGCGTAAGTGGAGAAACTACAAGTGGTGCGCTCGCACGGCTACCCAAACTTTTGCAAACCTATCAACCTGAAGTTGTCGTCATTGAGCTGGGTGGAAATGATGGGTTACGTGGGCAACCACCACAATTGATTCAAAAAAATTTAGCTCAATTGGTGCAACTGAGTCAGAAACAAAAGGCCACTGTTTTACTGTTTGGTATGAAAATACCACCAAATTATGGTACAGCCTATAGCCGTGCTTTTGAAAATAATTATAAAGTTGTAAGTCAACAATACCGTATTAAACTACTACCGTTTTTTCTTGAAGGTGTAGCGGGCAATAAAAGTTTGATGCAGAACGATCAAATTCATCCAAATGCCAAAGCACAACCGATCATGCTTAACTTGGCTTATCCTTATATTCGAGGGGCGTTGTAAATAACTGCATCTCAAGTTGGATTAATCTATTTTTTTACTAAAATAAACGACTTTTTCAGTTTCTTGAAAACCTAATGAACGATGCATAGCATGACTAATTACATTGTCCAATGCAGCATCAGATGCAAATTCAGTGCAAGAAAATTGTTTTGCCCACACTTCGGCCTGTCGAATAAGCATGGTTGCAACGCCCGAGCGACGCTGTTCAGGAAGTACGTAAATACCTTCCAAAAAACCCACAGGAGAAGTCTCAGTCCCATTCACATATTCAAACCGAATTGAGGCTTCTAACATCGCAATAGCTTGGTGATCGGAATAGGCCAATAATTGTAGGGCATATTTTTCGGTTAATAATTGATGCATCTCTTGTAAATGAGAAGATTCAGAATCACTCCACAATTTATTTCTTAATTCTAACCAATCTTTGAGTGAAGCTTCTGATGCAGGTTTAATATTCATGAGATAACCACCACTATGCTCATCAACATCCTGAAAATAACAGCTGAAATATGGCTAACTTAAAAAGTTAGCCATGGATATGATTTAAAAATCAAAGAATGTGACTTCACCTGTTTCTAGTGAGTATTCAGCACCCACAACAATCATTTTACCTTTTTCAATTAGGCTCTCTAATACAGCAGAACCATGTCGTAACTGGTTTACAGACGCGAAAACATTTGAACGAACAGCATGAGCGCACAGTTTTTTCAAATCGTCCTTTAACTCAGTTTGCATCAAAATTTCTACCGAAGGACGCACACGATTCACAATTGACATCAGGTTTGATGATGGCGGTTGATCTGGATTCTTTAGAGTATCAATAGTTGCTTGGATTGCACCACAATGGCTATGCCCCAAAACCACTACCACGGCGCAATCATATCGTTCAGCGGCAAACTCAACACTGCCGACTTGCGACGGTGCAACAATATTACCCGCAACACGTATCACGAATAAATCACCTAAGCCTTGATCAAACACCATTTCAGCAGGCACGCGTGAATCTGAACAACCCAAAATAATCGCAAAAGGATTTTGTTCACTTGCCATCTCGGCACGCTCTTGATGAGTGAGCAATTTTTGTTGGGTTGCTTCCCCTTTCACAAAACGAGCATTACCAGCTTTTAAACGTTCTAGAGTTTCTTTGGCAGTGAGCATGTGGATATCCATCTATGGTAAACATGAGAAATAGGGGCTGAAAATCAACAGCCCCCTTAAGTTTAATCTGCGCTAAGTTGAATGTCACTGACAAAAATATAAACTGCATCGACTAAGGAACATACCTTTGATCATAAAAATAGCTTAAAAATACTGATTTCATTGGCAAGAATTTCCATACACCTGTAGATTATGCAAATGACTCACTGAGCAACATCCTCAATAATCAATTGGTTTAAAATAGATCAAGGACTGAGCAAAGATGAATATCCCATTTTCGTTACGCATAGCTAAGACATTCACTGCCACACTATTGGCACTTAGTTTAACAGCAACCATAAATACAACACATGCTGCTGAAATTGAAATGAGTTTCCAAAACCTACTCCAACAAGAACGCTCATGGGCTGGTCTACAGACCAAAACCCTAAAAGTAGGTGATATCACTTGGTCATATAGTGAAGGTGGACAAAGTGGTAAACCAATTATAGTTTTAATTCATGGTTTGGCAGGTAGTCGTGATAACTGGAATCGTGTTGCTCATGCATTAACCGCAAACTATCATGTCATCATTCCTGACTTACCAGCCAGCGGTGAAACACAAGTTCCCAAAGATTTTGACTATTCTGTTCCGAACGTAACAGAAAAGTTACGTCGTTTTATTGAGGCTGCCAACCTAACTGGGCCAGCACATATTGCGGGTCACTCACTCGGTGGATCAGTCGCCATGCTCTATGCAGGTCAATATCCTTTTGAAACTAAGAGCTTGTTTCTCGTCAATGCCGCGGGCGTTTATCGTTCAGCAAACACGCCTTATCTAAAAGATCCAAATCAACTGAGAAATATGGTGGTGAGTAAAAAAGGAGATTTTAATTTCCTGATGCAGCAAGCGATGTATGCCCCACCTTTTATTCCGAAAGAAATTGCACAAGCTCAAGAACGCATGATGATCGGCCAAGTTGAACAAACCAAAAGAATGGTCGATCAAGTGATTGCCCTAAATAAATTATACACGCCTGACTCTTTTGCTTTGCTCGCACGCGCTATCGATGCTCCAACGCTTATTTTATGGGGCAAACAAGATAAAATTATCAATGTTGAAGTTGCACCAGAATTAAAGTCATTATTGAAAAATGCGCAAGCGCCTGTGATTTTAGAAAATGTGGGACACATGCCGATTCTTGAAGCAGATCAATTGGTTGTTCAACAGTATCTACCATTTTTGAGCAAAATTCAGGCACAAAAGCCTGCAACCGCTTCAACACCATAAACCTAGAGGCGTGATTTAAACCCTATGGAAAAACATCCAATGATAGAACAATTGATTGATGCACAACTTGATTTTCTCGACCATGAGTTTGCTCAAACAGAAACTATTCAACATGAGTTTAAACAGTTCTATCATTGGTTACGCTTACAGCAGTTACAGCACATTTGGTCATTTGAACAAATCTTTGATTTAATCGAAAAACAGATCTTAGCCACACCTGCAAGTTCATTTTTAATTGAGCAGATTGCAGAACATATCCGTTTTGCACTGATTCATCCGGTCAATGATGAAACTCCAATTGAGGATGTTATCCCGGTTTTAACCATTGATTCCATCGCACAATACATCGCAAGTAAAAGCGGACACCGCCAACGATTAATCAAAACTGTTGTGAATAATCCAGCGTTTTCTGCACTGATTACACAACTCATTCAACACTCTATTCAAGATTATTTAGACAACTCAGTGATGTCTAAACGTGTCCCTGGTGTGGGGCAGTTTATGAAAATGGGAAAGTCAGTTTTAGAAACCGTGACGGATTCAAACCTCAATAACACCATTGGACACTACTTACAGAAGAACATCTTAAAAATCAGTCAAATGAGTGAGAAAATGTTAAATCAACACTTCAACGATGATAAGCTCTATCACTTTCAAGCTAATATTTGGCATAAAATCAAAGTAATGCCATTGTCAGTTTTACGCAACTATATTGAAGTACAAGATTTACCTCGTACTGTGGCTATGGGACATGAGATTTGGGATCATATTCGTCAAAGCGACTATTTGAAACAACAAGTCCATGATGGCGTTTATGCATGGTATGCACGAAATCAAGAACGAACTTTTGATCTGTTGCTTCGTGATCTCAATATTGATGAAGATTTGATTCAGAATGAATTAAATGATTTGTTAGTGCCTGTTTTAGAACAAGTGATCCAAACAGGTTATTTAAGACAACGTGCGCGCACTTATCTAGAAAAGTTTTATTATTCAGAGCAAGTTTCTGAGATTTTTAAATTACAAGGATAAGGCACTACAACAGCCCTATCCTTGAATTTATATCTTAGAAACTATAAGTCACACCTAGATTATAACGACGTCCATCTAATACATAATTATAAGTTGCTGTATCAATCTCTTTGTCTAATAAGTTATAGATTCCTGCTGCAACAGCGATGTTCTGTGTTGGTTTGTAGTTCAATCCAATATCAACCATCGTATAGGCTGGTTTACCTTTTGCCATCGCTGTACGACTCAAATAATCCGAGGTTTTACTACGATAATTAACACGCCCCCAACTTGAGAACTGATCATTAATCTCCCAGTCTGCGGTGGTATTAAACATATGTTTTGGCATTTCATTTAACGGTTTACCTTTATTGATACCGCTTTTTTGTTCGGTATCCGTAAAAGTATAGTTAGCACTTAAGTTTACATTGGGTAAAACTTTCCAGCCAAACGTTGCTTCCGCACCACGCATATTGGCTTTATCAACATTTTCTCGCAGGCTAACAAAGTCAAACTTTTCCCCTAACCAATCACAGCCTCTGGTACCAGAATCGCTTTGACATGTTCTAATCTCAGTAATTTTATCCTTAAATTCACTATTAAAAAGTGTTAGTCCAGCAGTAAGATCATCTAAATTGTCCCAATTAAATGAAACTTCATAGTTCACACTTTTTTCGGGTTTCAGGTTAGGATTCCCAACAATCACACCACTACTTTGGCTTCCCCCTGTCGCTTGTCCCCATTCTGCAACCGTTGCACGAAGTGCTGGGGTTTTATAGCCTGTTGACAAACCACCTTTGATTACCCAATTATCATTTACTCCCCAAACACCATAGACTTTTGGACTCCAGTGATCGCCAAACTTCTCATCTTTATCTAGGCGAAGCGAACTAGTCAAAGTGAAATCATCCACAATGTTCCATGCATTTTCGGCAAATAATGCCCAACTGTAACGATCTAGATGTGAAACTGGTTTAGCACCACCCACACTCAATTGATTACCTTGATCATCTAACTCTTCTTTTAAGTACATCCCACCAAAGCTCAAACTATGTTGGTCAAAATTAATTTTATTGATGGTATTAAAAGTCGTATTAATTGCTTCCATATTACGTGAAGGATTTTCGTTCTCCTCACGTTGAATATATGAATGTGTCTCTACAGCACCAAGCTGACCACGATGCGTTAAACTGTACTCTGTACGATAATAATCAACTAACGAATTTACTGGAGGGTTTCGACCTGTTTGTACAGGAGAAATACTTTTCCCAACCGTCGCATTACGAGCTTGAATAGAGCGCTGATATTCCAAATCAATTGTATGATCATCATTTGGTGTCAAACTAAATGCAGCACCTCCCGCACGAATTTTTTGTTTGCTGTAACCGCCATAGATATCATCTTCATCACGCTGAGAATATAGTCCATTGGCTTTAAACGATAAGAGATTGGCAATTAAAGGGCCTGCTATATAAGCGTTAGTTTGATAAAGATTACCTGAATCAGAATTTTCTTGTAATGTCGTATCTAATTTGATAGATCCAGTCCATTCAGTCGTATTTTTTTTAGTAATGATATTAATTACACCCCCCATAGCATCTGAACCGTATAAACCTGACATTGGTCCTCGAATCACTTCGATACGTTCAATCGCTCCAATATTAGGTAGCCATCCTTGTTCAATTCCTGAATTATCGCTATTTGGTCGTACTGAACGCGTATTTACTTTTTTACCATCGACCATGATAACAGTGTATGCACTGCCCATCCCTCGAATACTAATATCACTTGAACTACCTCCACCTGTAACCACGACTCCTGGTACATCTTTCAAAGCATCCGTCACATCACGATAAGCTTTTTTATTAATTTCTTCTTGTGTGAGAACCGAAATAGAAGCCGCAGCTTTTTTAATGTCTTGTTCAAATCCACTCGCAGTAACAACAATCTTATCTAATTTGGTCACATTTTTATTGTAATTTTCACCTTTACTACGTGCATTTCCCTCAATCTCATTTGCTGAAGCATTACCGATTGAAGACATACAGACAAGAACTGATAAAGATAGCAGTGAGAGAGTTGATTGTTTATACATACAAATTCCAATAAATTAACATGTGATTTAAAAGTGGATATTTCACACATCATGGTAACAATATTGGATATAATTGTAAATATTAATGATAATTACTATCATTAGTTGTATTGTAATTTACAAAAAAAATAGCCTCAAGATATGAAGCTATTTCAAATTTTCTACATGCTAGGCTTACTTAAAATAAGCACCTTCTGCTTGTGTATGGTCTGTTTGGTCAACCACACGTTGTAACTCAGGAATATGTTGACGCAGCGTTGTCTCTACACCTTGTTTCAAGGTTACATCAATCGCAGAACAACCTTGGCAACCACCACCAAACTTCAATACAGCAGTAAGCCCATGCTCAGCATCTTCTTGAACTTCGACGAGGCTACAGTTACCGCCGTGCCCTGCTAGACCTGGGTTAATCTCAGATTGCAAGATATAAGTAATGCGCTCTTCAATAGAAGCATCTGGCCCTACACGAGGCACCTTGGAGTTTGGTGCACGGAACGTTAATTGACCACCAAAACGATCTTTATTGTAATCAATCACCGCATCAACCAAATATGGAATCGATGGTGCATCTACATAAGCAGGGAAATCAGGATAGTCCTGTTTATAATCCGTTGGTATAACTTCTTCTGGTGCACTATATGCCATACAACATTCAGCACGTGGAGTACCCGGATTCTCTACAAAAACACGAACGCCAATCCCTGGAGTATTTTGTTTTGCTAATAAATCACTTAAATACTCTTGTGCAGAGGGAGTAATCAAAAGGTTTGGAATTTCTTCTGCGACAGCAGTGTTGGTGTTCTCAGTCGACATAACAATAATCCTCAAGCTGATGTCGTTATATTAACTGAAGATGGAGGGTAATGAAAAAAAATCAACCATTTTTGTAGGAATTCTATGCAAGATCATTGTTTATTAAGTTTTTAATGGCATTATTGCTTAGACACTGATCAATTTGAAACGTTTATGTTACATCTACCCTTCAATCATACTGTGACCCTGATTTTGATCACAGTCGCGATTTCTTTACTCGCATTCTCCAATCAACGTGTAATGAACCGACTTATTTTTTGGCCACCAGCAATGCAACGTGGTCAATATGATCGTTTTATTACGCATGGTTTTGTTCATGCTGATGGTATGCATTTACTATTCAATATGATCACCCTTTTCTTCTTTGGCAATATCATTGAAAGTTTTTATCGACAGTTTTTCTATGACATGGGGTTTGTCTTATTTTATTTGGGTGGTCTAATTGTTGCAATTTTACCAAGCTATCTAAAACATCGACATGATGCACGTTGGGCAAGTCTAGGAGCATCTGGTGCTGTTTCAGCAGTACTCTTTGCCTATATTTTGTTCCAACCTTGGAACTTGATTTTCGTCTTCTTCATCCCTGTCCCTGCCATTATTTTTGCCATTTTATATGTGGCATATAGTGTATGGTCTGGCAAACGTGGCAATAGTAACATTAATCACAGCGCCCACCTTTGGGGAGCTGCCTATGGTATTGTAGTGACGATCATCTTAGAGCCTAGAGTGGTTCCGCATTTCCTCAATCAACTGACCAAATTGCCATTTTAAACAATAAAAAAAACAAGCCTCCAAATGAGGCTTGTTTTTCAAATATACACATCAAATTTGATCTGACCTTCTTATTATCATTACTTTGATCGATTTCACTCGTATCAGCATCAGTCAAATTTAACCAAAGCATGTTACTGTATAAAAAATCAACTCGTAAAAAAGATGAGATAGGCTTAAAATTTAATCAGATCAAATACAAAGGATGTATAAATATGAAAATAATTTTATTGAGCTTAAGTATTTTATTCTGTCTCAGCCTATCTGCATGTGCAGTACATACCCCACGTGGCAGCGTGGTGATTGACCCAGATGGCTATGACCACAGATACCATCGTCAAGGCGGTAAGGGAGATTTCTGCCCACCAGGACTAGCAAAACAAGGGCGTTGCTAATCATCATTTATAAGCGTCTAAATGATGTGCATCTAGGCGCTTTTAAGTTCAAGCGATCTCTGCTGGAAAGGCGATGACTTTATCAATATTCACCTGATTCATCACCACCATCAATAAACGATCAATACCTAAGGCAATCCCAGAACATTCAGGCATATTGGGAAGTGCTGCCAATAAATACTGATCAGTTGGAATCACAGGCAAACCTTGTTCAGCACGTTGCCTATTATCTGCTTCAAAACGTGAAGCTAACACATCCGCATCCAACAATTCATCATAGGCATTTGCCAGCTCTAAGCCCTCTATATAGACCTCAAAGCGTGCTGCAACTAACTCACCATCTTCATCCTGTTTGACTTTTGCTAGTGAAGCCATTTCAGGCGGGAAATCCGTCAAAAATACAGGCTTATCAAATCCCAAACTCGGCTCTACAAAATGAGAGAATAATAAATCCATGTACGCTAAACGGTCATCACCCAAATCTAAATTAAGCCCAACACGATGAGCCGTTTCTTTGAGCTGTTTGAGTGATGCTTGCAATGGATTGATATCTAAGCGATCTTGAAATGCATGCTTATAACTCAAAACAATTGGACGAATATCACCAAAGCGATGTGCCAAACAGCTTTCTAACAGATCGGCTGTCTCATGCATCAAGGCTGTTAAATCCATTGCGGGTCTATACCACTCCAACATGGTAAATTCACTATTGTGCTTACGCCCATGTTCATCATCACGAAAAACTTTACAGATTTGGTAGATTGGCCCACTTCCACTTGCCAACAGACGCTTCATTGGAAATTCAGGAGAAGTCTGTAAATATTGGGTATTTAATTTTCCATGAATATGGCGCTGTACTTGTACCGATGCCAAATGTACATCAGTTACCCCTGCTTGGGACAAAATAGGTGTTTCGACTTCCAAAACATTTCGCTCTGCAAAAAACTGGCGAATTTTTTTATACATCTCGGCACGCGCTTTTAGAGCTTCGATAGAACACGTCGGTTGATAGCTTTTCATTTCATCTTGACTCATGCTTTTGGTCCACCATGCGCGGCCCATTCACGGCGTAAGGGATAATTCTTTCTCAGTAAATCGAATGCTTGCTGGTCAACTTTGCCATGTTGTACACAAGCTCTTAATTGTCGGTCATCTTCGCTAATATTATAAATTTGGGGAAGACGTTGCTTTAACACTTCTTTCAAGTCGTGTTGTTCAAAATATTGTTCAACGCTTGGTAACTGACTTTCAAAGCGCTTCGATGCGGTATAACCAAATTTTTGGCAAAAAGCATCATAAATCATCTGTGTACCTCGTGCCTTCCCTTCCAAACTATAGCCAGCAATATGAGGCGTCGCTAAAGCCAATAGATCTAATAAATCTTGAGGAATCTCAGGTTCAAACTCAAATACATCCAGCACAACTTGACGCTTGGTTTTTATCATATCTGCCATCAATGCCGATTGCTGAATCACAGGACCACGCGCGCTGTTGATTAGAATGGCTGAAGGTTTCATTGCTGCTAAAGTCGCTTGATTGAACAAGTGCTGCGTTGGATATTCACCCGTTAAAGTTAAAGGGACATGAATTGAAATCGCATCTGCACGCATTAATAACGTATCAAAAGAAACATTTTCAATGTCATTAAGTTCTACATAAGGATCGTAACCGATCACATTCCACCCCAGCAGTTGTGCCATCACCGACAGTCGACTACCCACATTACCTAAACCAACAATCCCTAAAGTAAAATCGGCATCTTTTTCTAATAATTCAATATCTAAATGCAATAAGGCTGTAATGACATATTCTGCAACCGCCTGAGCATTACAACCAGCAGCATTGCTCCATGAGATATTTTGATTTTCTAAAGCTTGAATATCTAGATGATCTGTTCCAATCGTGGCACTACCCACAAATTGAATTTTAGTTTGATCAATTAAAGCGTGATTGACCTTCGTCACTGAACGAACCAATAAAGCGTCCGCATCCTGAACATCTGCATGATTTAGCGTACGTCCTGCTCGATGCTGTATTTCTGCAAATTCCGCAAAAAAATAATCGGTAAATGCCAAGTTTTCATCTGCGATAATTTTCATGCAGTCAATTCCATAATTTTCTCTGGGCTTATTATCCTAAGCATCAAAGAAATTAACAAATCAAATCTGAATGTTTGAGTAAAATTGGTGCGAAAGACAACGATTTTGAAATGCTCATGCAACTTCTTGCCAATTCTAGATCGTTTTTTTACTTTTATAATGTCAGCATATTATTTTCTGTAAGTTCAATTATGACGCCTTATTCTCCCTATAAAGGCAAAAATGGTATCAAACGCATCCTAAATGCCACAGGCTATTCGCTTGCTGGCTTTAAAGCTGCATTTAACCATGAAGCTGCTTTTAGACAAATTATTTTGCTTAATTTAATTTTGATTCCTGCCAGCTTTTTTATCCATGTATCTGCCTTGGAGCAGGCACTTATGGTTGCTGTCTGTTTGTTGGCAATTATTGTCGAATTATTTAATTCAGCCATTGAAGCCGTTGTTGACCGTATTTCACTTGAAAAACATGAATTGTCTAAGAATGCAAAAGATATGGGAAGCGCAGCCCAGTTCGTTTCTTTAGCTATTATCTTTTTTACTTGGATGATTATTTTACTTAAATAATGATTTAAAGAAGAAACAACAAAGCGCTTGTTTCTTCTATTTTCTATATTATTTTTTAAAAACCAAACCCAACTCCAAGTATTGGCCCTTGTTGTACGGTATCCCATTTAAAACTGCTATTTTTATAATCTTGTGACACATAACGATATCCGACTCTAAAGTTCACGGGAGCCGTTAATATTTTTTGACGATATCCTAAATAGGCCTGTGCAACTTGAGTTTGTTCTGTGCCATATGTATATTGGGCTGCTAAATTCCAAGGCGAGTCGCTATTGTAACGAACACGAGCGCCACCGAAATATTCAGACCAATGCTTTTCAACTGCAAGATGTTTACCCAACGCTTCTAGAGTTCCTTCTAGGTCAGTATAATTCACCCCTAGAGTTGGTTCGATCACCAGACCTTTGCCATGAGGAAATTGCTCATAGGCGCGATAGTAAATTCCCAAATTGCTCAGATTTACTTTGGTTGATAAAGCGACGGGAAAAGAATGAACTTCTTTTTTGTCGGCAGTTTTTACATATTGAATATCTGAGAAAGCACCCCATTTCCCTTTACTAATTTCAATATGCCCCATAACTGCCTTATCTAAAGATTCTAGCGTATCTTTGAATGGTTGATCTACCTGATAATTCAAACCTTGATAACCAATTACACCATCGATATCAGCCGCAAATCCATAAATATTTAAAAATACTTTGGTTTCCCCTGCAAAGGAATCTTTGATACTTTCAGCATAAGTTTGAAAACTCAACAAAGTACAACTCAATATTAAACAATATGATTTATACATAAGTGACTCCAATAATTACTGTTCTAATAGATTTTTAATTTAATAAAAATGAATAGAATGATTAATAACGCTTTTTTTTTACTTTTACTATTCAACAAACGTAAAAAAACCCTGCATAAGCAGGGTTTTTTTGATCTAGACGTAGATGTAATTACATCATGCCGCCCATACCACCCATTCCGCCCATATCTGGAGCAGCAGGTTTGTCTTCTGGGATATCAGTGATCATGCACTCAGTGGTCAACATTAAACCAGCAACAGAAGCTGCGTGTTCAAGTGCAGAACGCGTTACTTTAGCTGGGTCAAGGATACCCATTTCTAACATATCACCATATTCGCCAGTTGCAGCGTTATAACCAAAGTTACCTTCGCCAGCTTTAACTGCATTGATCACAACTGAAGGCTCATCACCAGCATTTGAAACGATTTGACGAAGTGGAGCTTCAATCGCACGACGTAAGATATTGATACCCGCTGTTTGATCTTCGTTAGCACCTTTCAAGCCGTCTAATACATTTACGGCACGTACAAGTGCAACACCACCACCAGCAACAACACCTTCTTCAACTGCTGCACGAGTCGCATGAAGCGCATCATCTACACGGTCTTTCTTCTCTTTCATTTCAACTTCAGTTGCAGCACCGATTTTAATCACTGCAACACCGCCTGCTAATTTAGCAACGCGTTCTTGAAGTTTTTCTTTGTCATATTCAGAAGTAGATTCTTCGATTTGAGCACGGATCTGTTGAACACGCTCAGCGATTTGAGCTGCATTACCAGCACCATCAACAATCACAGTATTTTCTTTAGATACTGTTACTTTGTGTGCTGTACCTAAGTGCTCAAGAGTTGTTTGATCAAGCGCCATGCCGATTTCTTCTGAAATCACAGTACCGCCAGTTAAGATCGCGATATCTTGAAGCATTGCTTTACGACGGTCACCAAAGCCAGGTGCTTTTACTGCACATACTTTGATAATACCGCGCATGTTGTTTACAACAAGTGTCGCAAGCGCTTCACCTTCAACATCTTCAGCAATAATTAAAAGCGGTTTACCAGTTTTAGCAACTGCTTCTAATACGGTGATTAATTCACGAATATTACCGATTTTTTTGTCAACAAGAAGGATGAACGGGTTTTCAAGTTCAGCAGTTAACGTATCTTGCTTATTCGCGAAATATGGAGAGATATAACCGCGGTCAAACTGCATACCTTCAACAACGTCTAAAGCGTCTTCGAAGCCAGAACCTTCTTCAACAGTGATTACACCTTCTTTACCTACTTTTTCCATTGCTTGTGCAATTAACTTACCTACAGTGGTATCAGAGTTCGCAGAGATCGAACCGACTTGTTCAATTGCTTTGAAGTCATCAGCAGGTTTTGCATTGGCACGGATATTTTCAACTACAGTTTTCACTGCGATATCAATACCACGTTTTAAATCCATTGGGTTCATACCAGCCGTTACTGATTTGATCCCTTCATTTAAGATTGCTTGAGCAAGTACAGTTGCAGTTGTTGTACCGTCACCTGCGATGTCATTCGTTTTGCTTGAAACTTCGCGAACAAGTTGAGCACCCATGTTTTCAAACTTGTCTTTTAAAGAAATTTCTTTGGCAACGGTTACACCATCTTTAGTGATGTGTGGCGCACCGAAAGAACGATCGATAACGACATTACGACCTTTAGGGCCTAAAGTTACTTTTACTGCATCTGCAAGTACGTTTACACCTGCGATCATTTTTGAGCGAGCTGAATCACCAAATTTTACGTCTTTAGCTGACATGTTAAACTCCAAATCTTTTTAAATACTGTATCTGATAATGTGTGAGTTATAGGTCGATTAGCCTTCAAGCACAGCTAAGATATCCGACTCTTTCATGATTAAAAGTTCTTCACCACTTACTTTCACAGTTGTCCCTGCATAAGTACCGAACAATACCTTGTCTCCAACTTTAACGTCTAAAGCACGAACGCCATTGTCAGTGATCTGACCATTACCTACTGCAATCACCTCACCTTGAGACGGTTTTTCAGCAGCAGAGCCTGGAAGTAAAATACCACCAGCCGTTTTGGTTTCTTCTTCTACGCGACGAATCACTACGCGATCATGTAATGGACGAATGTTGCTCATATTTAACTCCATCAGACTTAGTCTTTTTGATTAATTTGCATTGCTACTCCAGTAGCAATCAACAAAATTTTGATATGCCACTTTTGTGGGGTTAAAAAAAAAGGCTTCAAGGGGAAAATTAAAAAAAATTTCGACTTTTTGTTCTTTTTTCAAACATCACGAACACGAATCTTAAATTCAGTCTATTTACGCTACTTTTCAAACTGTTTTTTATCTTCATTAAAATAATAATGCTCAATCACACCATTGCTCAAAATCACATTAAAACTATTCGGCAATCCAAAACGTACACGATTGGATATCGCTGTACCTGCATGAATATCGAGAATCGGATGATCAAATCCTAAATCGAAAATTTGATTTAGATCATGCACTGCAACTTTGTGTAAATGCCCATGCAACAAACCAAATAATCCAGTTTCACCCCATTTCTGTAATGCAATTTTCCCTAAAACAGGACAATCCTTACCACCATGATCATCTGGAAAAGTATAAAAAGGTTGATGAAAAACCCCTAACTTAATCTTGCCCGATGGTGCATTTTTTAACTTTTCATAGGTTTCATTGATCTGGTCAAAAGAAATGTGTCCTCGCGTATGGTAGCGCCTACGAATACTATTCATTCCAACAATATAGAAGTGCTCTGTCTCTAAAGTCGTCTCCAAACTGCCAAAAAACATTTGATAACGTAAAAATGGAGAAAAAAAACGATTCCAGACGTGGTATAGCGGAATATCATGATTCCCAGGTACTACCAAATAAGGAATAGATAGCGAATTTAAAAACTGCACACATGCATAAAACTGTTGATAACGTGCTCGCTGGGTTAAATCACCACTTACCACCACCACTTCAGGGCGATATTGCTGACAAAATTGGTGAATTGCCTCAATACACACCTCTCGCTCTGTTCCAAAATGCAGATCAGATAGATGTAGTAACATTTGGAACCATCACTTTCAATGCGGACTTTTCTACTGAGAATTTTAAGGGGCTTTGCATTTCTACCAGTTCCCCATCGATGGCAACCGTTAACTGCATTTTTTTACACCCCACCTCGATTTTCTCAGCACAAAATGAATAGACGTCAGAAGCCTGATCAATTTTACCTTGAATCAATTTCCATAACATTTTTAATAAACTGAAACGATCACTTTTCGCAACAACAACACCTGCAAGTTTTCCATTTGCTGCGCACTCAGCAATTCTTAATTTCATATCACTGAGCTGAAGCTGATTATTACCGAAGAAAATTAGTGGTGTAGTCACTGGATATTTCTGACCATCTACAGTAACTGAAAGCTTGAGTGACTTGTGCTCACGCAGGAGCACATCCAATCCTGATGTGTAGGCATGTAAAGGAATACGACCTAAACGTTGATTATATAATTCACGTTTTTTAATAAATAAAGGATATAACCCCAAACTCGCATTATTTAAATAAATATGATCATTGATTTTGGCGACATGTACTTCATGTACCTTCCCAGTTGCAATGACTTCCGCCGCTTGAACGACATCAATCGGGATATGCAAAGCACGAGCAACATAATTAAATGTCCCTAAAGGCATGATACCCATCGGAATATCCGTATGCATTAATCGCTGAGCGACAGCATTCAATGTCCCATCACCACCTGCTGCGACCACTACACCGCGAAAATCAGTTTGTTGATGTCTCACTAAAATCTCCGACATCATGTCATCAAAACTGGCGTGTTGACTTAACTCAAACACTTGAATTTCAAAACCATGTTGCGTCCAATAAGTCAGCAGTTGTTCGTACTCTTCACTTTGTTGTGCAGCGTGGAATCCTGACTTCTGATTATAAATGATCGAAAGAGGTCGTAATTTTAAGCTCATGGAGATCAAACTTAGGGCGATTAATAGCCCTATTTTTGTTTACTAAATCAACAAATAAAAGCTTGTTTATGTAATTTTTGAATGAACATCATTCATTTAATCAATAATAATTCTCAAGTATTATGAATCACACAACATATTGTTTATTAATATAATTTTTGATAAAAATAACACATATAAAAAATTCAAATAAAGATAAATAAAAATATCACAGCCAATAAAAACAAATACTTAGATACAAACAACTCGTTTAGAGTCAATACACTACAACATTCATTGCACTTATTTTTTTTTGGATTTTATGCTTTAATACAGCCACTTTTTTTACTTCATCTATTTTACTGTCACCCAGTAGATAGAATTTGTACGTCGTACACACTTTAAAAAGGCATCACCATGACCCAAGTGAACGCACCAGAATTCGTTCGTCACCCTAAGCTAATTGCATGGGTGGAAGAAATTGCAAAATTAACCAAACCAGCAAAAATCGAATGGTGTGACGGAAGCGAAGAAGAATATCAACGTCTTATCGACTTGATGATCGCTAACGGCACCATGCAAAAACTTAACCAAGAAAAACATCCTGGTTCTTATCTTGCAAATTCTGATCCTTCTGACGTTGCTCGTGTTGAAGACCGTACTTATATCTGTTCACAAAACCAAGAAGATGCTGGTGCAACCAATAACTGGGTTGAACCTGCTGAAATGCGTGCAAAATTAAATGGCTTATTTGATGGCGCAATGGAAGGCCGTACCATGTACGTGGTTCCATTCTCAATGGGTCCTTTAGGTAGCCATATCGCGCACATCGGTATCGAATTAACTGATTCTCCATATGTTGCGGTTAGCATGACCAAAATGGCACGTATGGGCAAAGCAGTTTATGACGTTCTAGGCACTGATGGCGAATTCATTCCTTGCGTACATACAGTTGCAGCGCCGTTAAAAGATGGTCAAAAAGATGTTGCTTGGCCTTGCAACAGCGAAAAATATATCGTGCATTACCCAGAAACTCGTGAAATCTGGTCTTACGGTTCTGGTTATGGTGGTAACGCTTTACTTGGTAAAAAATGCTTAGCTTTACGTATTGCATCTGCAATGGGTCGTGAACAAGGCTGGTTAGCTGAGCACATGCTGATTTTGGGTGTAACAAACCCACAAGGTGAAAAACACTACATCGCAGCAGCATTCCCTTCTGCTTGTGGTAAAACTAACTTTGCAATGTTAATTCCACCAGCTGGTTATGAAGGTTGGAAGATTGAGACTGTAGGTGACGATATCGCTTGGATCAAACCAGGTGAAGATGGTCGTTTATATGCAATCAACCCAGAAGCTGGTTTCTTCGGTGTTGCGCCTGGTACAAACACCAAGACTAACCCGAACTGTATGGCAACACTTCACAAAGATGTGATCTATACCAACGTTGCTGTAACTGATAACGGCGAAGTATGGTGGGAAGGTCTTTCTAAAGAAGTTCCAGCGAACCTTACCAACTGGAAAGGTCAACCGCATACTGGTGAAGACAAAGCTGCTCATCCAAATGCGCGTTTCACAGTTTCAGCAGGTCAATGCCCTTCTATCGACGCTGACTGGGAAAATCCAGCAGGTGTGCCGATCTCTGCATTCATCTTCGGTGGTCGCCGTGCAGACACAGTACCTTTAGTTTCTGAAGCATTTGACTGGGTTGATGGCGTTTATAAAGCTGCAACTATGGGCTCTGAGACAACTGCTGCTGCTGTTGGTCAACAAGGTATCGTTCGTCGCGATCCATTTGCGATGCTTCCTTTCGCAGGTTATAACATGGCTGATTACTTCGGTCACTGGTTACAACTTGGTCAAGAAGTTGGCGCTAAAGCAGAATCTGCTGGTAATAAGTTACCAAAAATCTTCAACGTAAACTGGTTCCGTCGTGATGCTGAAGGCAACTTCGTATGGCCTGGTTTCGGTCAAAACATGCGTGTTCTTGAGTGGATTATTGATCGTTGTGAAGGTCGTGCTGAAGCGACTGAAACTCCAATCGGCCTTGTTCCAACTTACGAACAATTGAACTGGACAGGTATCGACTTCTCTAAAGAGCAATTCGAAACTGTTACAGCACAAGACAAAGACCAATGGATCAAAGAACTTGAGAGCCACACTGAGTTATTTACTAAACTTGGTGATCGTTTACCTCAAGCACTTAAAGATCGTCAAAATGAGCTATTAAATGCAGTTAAATCTGCTTAATAATTAAACGACATAAAAAAGGTCGCTTCGGCGACCTTTTTATGTGGTTTTTAGAAAACAGTTTTAGGTTGAATCAATTTAACTCTAATCAATTAAACAATATAAGTAATTTCACAATCAATAGCAAAGTAAAAAAATAGCTATAAAAATATCAAAGAAAATTATTACCAGAAAAAACACCTGCTTTTTTTAAAACAGGTGTATCTTTAAGATAAAAATATATAAACTATTAGCAGCTAAAATATTTATTATAAACCCCTACCATAAGGTTAAATATTTTTTAAAATTTAACTATAAGAGTCATAATTAAATACAACCCACTGCATCACCTATATAACTTCAACCAATAGCGGTTCTGGATAATCATCAATATTATCTACATCAATTACATCTTGACCATCTCTTTTAATATAAAAAGTGAATTTTGCCATATCTCCAAACTCTTTATCTAACTGAATAGATAATGCTATATAGCATGATGGAAGTTTACTATTTATCCACTTTATCTTGAATTTTTTAAAAAATTCATAACCATACTCAGCTATATTATTATTAACATAATCATCTATATTTATAGCATTCATTGAAAATTCAAAACCCGAAATATCACCATATCTATCTTTAATAACTTCTAATGACTCCTCATTACTAATATAATTATAATTTAAAAAAACATACCATCCACAAAAACAAAATCCTTATCCAAAATCTCTTGTAGACTATCAGCCAAATCAATCACACAAAGATCATTTAATATTTCACTCATTACTGAATTAATATAAATCACTTTTTCTCTCCTAAATATCGCAAACCTTTATTAATTCCTTCCCTAAACTTAGGGTCACTGAGTAACTTTTGTATAGACTTTAGAGCAGGGGTATTAGTATTTCCCACATAAAAAATATCTTAATTAGGAGGCATTATTATTTTTTAGCCATTGGCTGCCTATAAATATCA
>NZ_GG665949.1:102534-108519 GCF_000156555.1 Acinetobacter sp. ATCC 27244 | reverse complement strand
CAGAATTAAATTTATCCAAACCATCAGAAGAACAACCTTAAAATATTGGCTTCACTCAATCACATTTTTTTAGATATTCTGGATTAAACTTAATTTTATTTACATCTGACCTACTAAGTATTTTTCTTGGAATATCCACAGTATCACGTGCTGTAAACCATAATGATCCGAATATAAATGTACCCCTTTCATCAGCAGCTCTTTTTCTTGTGTCAGGATCAGCCATACTCTCGTTAAATCCAGGAATACTCGCGATTATTCCCTTATATTTTCCCTGTTCTATTTTCACAACAATATCTGGTCTAAAGTAACCTATTGGTTCATATGCCTCATAGACTCTAAAAATACTTAACTTTGTTGAATTTGGGACTAAACCTATCTCTTGGTAACCTATCGTGATCGGCGTAACCCACGCATTAGGGCTTTCTAGCATATACTGCGTATCCAACGTTTTTAAGGTTTTCTTAGACAGCCGAAAATCTTGTTGTGTAATCAGGCATAATCCATCTATATCATGCGATAAGATTCTAGGTGTAGCACAAGCGGTAAGAGTTGAAAGAGCTAATAAAAGCCCAAAACACCTTATTAAGTTTTTAATATTCATATATTACTCATTATGATCGGAAAGTTTTAAAATAACTCATACTTAGCCGAAGAAGCTTATTCACTATCAATAAAATTCTTAAGAATATCTGAAATGTAATGCCCTGTTCGACGATCTGTACTCGCAGTAACTAATGATAAAGGAAAACCATAATAATTATTTGCTTCTATTTGCGGCACATTATAAAAAGCCATTTTAGGCTCTCAAATTCGATAACCCACACCCCCAAATGTTTTCTAAACGTCTCTCCTAAATATCAAGCATAACCATCAACGGTATGTATTTCTCATTGAAAGGACATCTCATCAGTTGTTGGATACCGCTCCAATATCCAATGCTCCAAGCATATTCAATGAATCTATTGAATAATCCAACTTCTCACTAATTTATTTTGGGAGGCTATCATACATACATGATAAAGCATCACGCATATCCATTCACCAATATTGAAAGCTGTCAAACCATTCTTCTCTAGTTTTCAAATTAAGAGTACTGATGTAAATTTATTTAAAACCATTAATACCCCCAAAGTAAAGATATGACTATTAAGCCCATTCTAAATATTTTTCGCCATTATCTAGAGTATAAATCCAAACTGGTCTCAAAGGGCAGAAACCCTGATCGTAAATAACCAACCATGTTCCTATATCATGCGCACCAATCTCTCTAGCATATTCTTCAGAAGAAGGAAAGAACCTCTTAAATAATTCCAATTGTTCTAAAACAGGAATATCATATATAATAGTGTCATCACCACTTTTTGCTAACAATAACTCCCCAGCATTCATAAGCTGGTGCAATATATTAATAAATATATCTCGTTTCTCAATAAGCTTTTTTTCAATCTGGACATCCTCCGCCAAATTAGACGCTGCTAACCACACAGCATCTAAGGCTTGTCCCTTTACAGAATTCATCAATGCATTAAATTCCTTATCACTTAAGGTAATTCTCATATTATGAACCTTATCTGAAATTAATTTCCGCCCACTAGTTTTATTATTAAACAACAAAAACAATAAAAAAGAACAGATATATTAAAATTTATTTATATAACTTTTTAATAGCCTCTATTTTAAAATCCGCTTCACCCTGTGTTTATAGTGCTGATTTGCCCAATGTTTGCCGATTGATTCGATTAAAATACCCTTCAATATAGTAGTAAGACTCTCTGGATTATTTTCAATCCAATTAAGCGCTAAATTTGGCCAATAAACACTCACACTTTCTCCTAATGCATACTGTAGAACCTTTACTTTATTTTCAGCATTTAATTCATTAAAACTCTGATTACACTCCTGCTGCTCAAGCAGCAATAGCCCATGTCGGACATCCATCAAATGCATTCTCCTGTCATCCCACTACGGTTAGAGTGATGTAGCACAAGATCTATCACACTGCTATCCAAAGTTTAAATTTCTCTCATAGAATAACTAATCTCCAAAAATTCCAATCAATCATCTAAATCTCTTCTTTTATTCCTATTAAGGATTAGACGAAATGAATTGCAATATTAACGAATATTAACAATAATTGTAACAATAATATTTCTCATTTACATGGTTGTAGACATGAGTTCAAACCTCTCCTCTCTCAAGCGCAATTCATTGTTTCTTGCAATTTCATCAAGTCTGGTCAGCATTAGCCCCTACAGCTTTGCAGTAGACACTGTCTCTCAACAGCTTCCGACTATTCAAGTCAAGGCGACACAGAATGAAAGTTCAGATACTGAAATCACCAAAGCCTATACGATTAAGGATAGCTCAAGTGCAACCAAGCTCAATATCGCTGCCAAAGAAACACCACAAACCATCAATGTTGTGACACGCCAACAAATAGAAGACTTTGGCTTAACCTCAACACGAGATATTCTAAATAATACCCCTGGGGTAACCGTCAATGCCCTTGAAACGGAACGCGCCGTATATATGGCACGTGGCTTTGAAATTTCTAACATATTAATCGATGGTGTGGGATTTCCACTAACCAATTGGAATACCACCGATATCAATCCTGACAGCTATTTTTATGATCGAGTTGAAGTCGTAAAAGGTGCAAATGCATTAACCAATGCCTTTGGTGATCCAAGTGCAACCATCAACTACGTTCGAAAACGTCCTACTAAAGAGTTTCAAGCCAATACAGGCTTAAGTTATGGCTCATGGGATACTCAACGTTATGAAGCAGATGTTTCTGGCAGTTTAAATGATCGCATCCGCGCAAGACTGTTTGGCTTCCAACAAACAGGTGACTCATATCGTGATCGTTATTCCTCAGAAAAAAATGGTGTTGCAGGTGTTGTAGAAGCCGATGTTACGGATTCTACCCTTCTCACGATTGGAGCAAGTCAAGAAAAAAATAAACCAAACGCCAATAACTGGGGAGCAATTCCGCTGATGGATAGCTCTGGTCGACAGCTCAGTTATGATCGCTCATTTAACCCCAATCCAGATTGGGCCTATTGGGACAATACTTCTAGAAATGCATTTATCGAACTAAAACAAAAATTCCTAGATACATGGTCTGCTAACTTGAGCTATAACTATAATGAGAAAGATCGTGAAAGCCAGCTTTTATACTATTATGGCTATCCAAACGCAGACGGTTCAGGAGTTTCATTAACACCAAATGGTTATTTAGAGAATAATAAACTACACACTGCTGATTTTAATTTGCAGGGGAAATTTGATCTTTTTAATCGTGAACATGAAGCTATCATTGGTTATTCTTTCTCAAAAAGTGATCAAGTTGACCATCAAAAGAAAGGCACGCTACATGACAGCAATATTAATCATGTAAGCTCTGAATACAACGGACAAATTACAGTTACCCCCTATACAACAGATTGGGCAAGCTGGACGCCAAAGCATGTCACTTGGTCGGATTTCGTCAAACAAGCCGATTATACCCAACGCAATCAGTCAATTTATGCAGCCACACGTCTACATTTAAACGATGATCTCAAGCTGACTCTCGGTGCGAACTACATCCAAGCCAAAAGTGAAGGTTCGAGCTATGGCTCACCGATGAATTACGATGAAAGTAAAGTTTCACCTTATGCCGGGATTACCTATAATTTTACACCTGAGTACACAGGTTATATGAGTTATACTTCGATTTTCCGCCCACAAACATCTGTAAATGAAGCAACAGGCAAAGTAGCTGATCCAATCGAAGGAAAAAGTTATGAAGTTGGGATGAAAAGCTCATGGCTAGACAACAAACTTACTGGAACATTGGCAATCTTTAGAACAGAGGAAAACAATTATCCGCTTCGTTCAACAGATGGACATCCTTTAAACCGAAAAGTGGGGATCAGTGATTTACGCTCACAAGGCGTTGAGGTTGGTTTGGCAGGACAACTCACCGATCAAGTAAATGTCTCTTTGGGTTATGCCCAATTTAGTTTACAAGATCTAAAAAATGGTGGTGCAGCCCGAACTTATAACCCAACTCAAACCTTTAATTTACTAACTACTTATACACCCGCTCAATTACCCAAATTAAAAGTAGGTGCAGGGCTACAGTGGCAAGGAAAAACCTCTGTTTTTGACAATGTAAAATCAGCATATCTAAAACAAAGCGATTATGCGTTGCTTAACCTAATGGCAAGTTATGAAGTCAATAAACACTTTAGCGTTCAAGCCAATGCAAATAATGTAACTGATAAAAAATATTTGAATAGTTTTACTTATAGCCAAGCATTCTACGGAGAACCTGCTAACTATACAGTTGCACTGAAGTTTAAATATTAAAAAAAGCCCCTCGAACATGAGGGGCTTTCTTTATGCTGCATTCGGAGCTTGGTTTTTAGGTTTTAAATAAGCATCTAATAATGCAATTTCATGCGCTTGCATATTTAGTCCTAATTTAGAACGTCGCCACAGTATATCTTGACTATTGCTTGCCCATTCAAAGCGACATAGATAATCGACCTCTTTGGCATACAAGCCCTGTCCAAAATGTTGACCAAGCTGCTTAACCGAACTTGCTTCACCTAAAATATTCCAAATACGCGAGCCATAGGCTCCCGCCCAACGTTTCGCCAAAGCTTCAGAAGCATCGGAGATTTGCGCGCGGATTTCATTAGCTAACTGCTCAACCGACACCATCTTTTCACCGCCCGGCAAAGTTTCCGTTGCAGTCCAACTGCCTTTCATCGCTGGGAAAAATGCTTTCAGTTGCAACATTGCAGACTCAGCAAGCTTACGATAAGTCGTTAACTTTCCACCAAATACTGAAAGTAATGGCGCTTGCCCCGCAGCTTCTTTTGATAAGGCTAACGTATAGTCACGTGTCACCGCAGATGGATTATCTGACTCATCGTCACATAATGGGCGCACCCCAGCGAAAGTTGAGATAATATCAGCTTGGGTAAGTTGCTTTTTAAAATGCGCATTACTCACCTCAATGAGATAATCAATCTCAGCTTGAGTAATTTTCACTTGAGCTGGATCACCTTCATACTCATGGTCGGTGGTACCAATCATGGTGTATTGATCCAAATATGGAATTGCAAAGACAATACGGCGGTCATCATTTTGCATAATGAAAGCTTTATCACCCTCATAAAGCTTCGGTACGATGATGTGACTACCTTGAATCAAACGAATACCATAAGGAGATTTTAGCTGTAAATCCTGTTTAATAAACTGTGCGACCCAAGGGCCTGCAGCATTCACCAAAGCTTTCGCTTTAATTTGAAATTGCCCTTCTGCATTTTCCAAATCGACAACCCAAATTTGTCCTTCACGTCGAGCAGACAAACAACGGGTACGCGTTACGATTTCTGCCCCTTTTTCACGTGCATGCATTGCATTCAAAACAACTAAACGTGAATCATCTACTGCACAGTCTGAATATTCAAAACCACGTGTAATCGCTGTGTTTAACGGACTATCATCTTTAAAGTAGACATTATTTGAACCCAATAATTTTTCACGCTTACCTAAATGATCATAAAAGAATAAGCCCGTACGAATCAGCCATGCTGGGCGCAAATGCGGACGATGAGGCATAATAAAACGCATTGGGCGAATAATATGTGGCGCCTTATTGAGCAAAACTTCACGCTCAGCTAATGCTTCACGCACCAAACGAAACTCTTTATGTTCAAGGTAACGCAAACCACCGTGAATCAGCTTGCTACTCGCAGATGAAGTATGGCTCGCCAAATCATCTTTTTCACATAAAAATACCGATAAACCACGCCCAGCAGCATCAACAGCGATACCCACACCATTGATCCCACCACCAATGATGGCAAGGTCATAAATTTTGTCACTTGACTGAGGAGAAGTTTGCATAAATCACCGCAAATTTTCATTATTGTTCAATAATGAAAATTTAAACATATTAAATGAAAATTAACAATATATAAT
>NZ_GG665949.1:14821-101552 GCF_000156555.1 Acinetobacter sp. ATCC 27244 | reverse complement strand
ATAATAGCCACAAAAACGTAAACCAATCGACGTTTTGTGTATTGAATTATTCAAATGAAAATTAAGTGAAAGCAGTGGAATGACTGAGACATTCCACTAAACAAGAAAATATGATTGATTTTAAATAATTTTTATTAGAATTTGGTACGCTGTTTTTCGAAAATGAAATCTATTTCGCAATAATCAAACCAACGTCTAATTCTTGGATCATCTTCATATATTGCTCATTGGGTTGTTGATCCGTAAAAATGCAATCCACTTGTTTTAATGATCCTAAACGAATCATTGCATTTCGACCAAACTTACTACTGTCTGCTGCGAGGAAAACCTGACGAGCACTTGAGATAATTTCTTGAGATACACAGACTTCTTGAAAATCGAAATCTAACAATGTGCCATCTTCTTCTATTCCACTAATACCGACTAAAGCATAATCAGCCTTGAACTGTTTAAAAAAGTCAGCGGTTGCTTGACCAATCACCCCTCCATCTGGACGAACACGCCCACTGGCGATCAATACCTCAAAATCTTCTTTAGTACTCAAAATCTTCGCGACATTTAAATTATTGGTGATAATTTTTAGTCCAGTGTGGTTTAACAATGCATGTGCAATGGCTTCTGTGGTTGTCCCGATGTTAATAAACAACGAAGCATGGTCAGGTACAGCCGCCGCCACAGCCTCTGCAATGGTTCTCTTTTCTTCAAGCATGTAACCAACACGGGTGGTATATTCCGTGTTTTCCACCGTTGAATCATGTGCTGCGCCGCCATGATAGCGACGCAGCAAACCTTCATCAGCCAATTGATTAATATCACGACGAATCGTCTGTGGTGTCACATCGAAATATTGAGCAAGCTCTTCAATACTGATATAGCCACGTTCCCGTACAAGCTCAAGGGTTTTTTGTTGGCGTAGTATCAAGCTCATGCTCATCCATCCTATGCTATTTCAAATCAATATAACGCTGTGATTGTTCTGCTTAATCCTCAGCCCAATCACGGGTACGACCTACAGCTTTTAGCCAGCCAGTGTAGAGTTTTTCAGTTTCTTCCTGCGTACATGCTGGCGTGAAAGTATTTTCAATCGTCATTCTACGCTTTAACTCGTTTAAATCCGACCAAAAACCGACAGCAAGACCCGCTAAAAATGCTGCGCCCATTCCTGTAGTTTCTTTCATCGCAGGACGCTCTACAGAGGTGGATAAAATATCTGCTTGGAACTGCATTAAGAAGTTATTTGCAGTGACCCCGCCA
This sequence comes from Acinetobacter sp. ATCC 27244, assembly GCF_000156555.1. Lineage (NCBI taxonomy): Bacteria > Pseudomonadati > Pseudomonadota > Gammaproteobacteria > Moraxellales > Moraxellaceae > Acinetobacter > Acinetobacter sp. ATCC 27244. The sequence goes on along the minus strand of NZ_GG665949.1, from coordinate 100,298 downwards.
TCTACACGTAAGGTTCGTAATTTCTCACCAGAATCTTGTTGCATTGCATCCAAAACATCACGCGTCTGATAAGCAATAGATTCTAAAGTTGCACGGATGATATGTTCAATACTCACACCACGAGTAATGCCCAAAATTGCACCGCGAGCGGTAGGATCCCAATACGGTGCGCCAAGCCCAGTAAATGCGGGTACCACATACACCCCGTTACTATCTTTGACTTTGGTTGCGTAATACTCTGAGTCATGTGAATCATTAATCGCTTTTAACTCATCGCGTAACCACTGCACACAAGAACCACCATTAAAAACAGCACCCTCTAGCGCATAGTTCACTTCGCCTTTTGCACCACAAGCAATCGTCGTCAACAAGCCATGATCCGATTGAACCATACGCTCACCAGTGTTCATGAGTAAGAAACAACCTGTCCCATAGGTATTTTTGGCTTGGCCAACTTCAACACACATCTGCCCAAACAATGCAGCTTGTTGATCACCTGCAATACCTGCAATTGGAATACCAATTTCCTGACCACTAATGGTATGCGTATAACCATAAACTTCAGAAGAGCTGCGTACTTCAGGCAACATTGCCTTTGGAATATCTAAAGCCTCAAGCAGCTTGTCATCCCACTGCAAAGTTTCAATGTTGAATAACATCGTACGAGAGGCATTGGTATAGTCTGTAACATGCACTTGACCATTGGTTAATTTCCAAATTAACCATGTATCGATCGTCCCGAATAAAAGCTCACCACGCTCTGCACGCTCACGGCTGCCTTCAACACGATCAAGAATCCACTTGATTTTAGTCGCCGAGAAGTAAGGATCAATTACTAACCCTGTTACTTTTCGCACATAATCTTGCCAGCCATTTTGGCGGAGCTGATTACAAATTTCATTGCTTTGTCGGCTTTGCCATACAATCGCATTATAGATCGGCTTACCTGTTTTTTTATCCCAAATCACCGTAGTTTCACGTTGGTTGGTAATCCCGATCGCGGCAATTTCATCACTAGAAATGCTCGCTTGTGCTAAGGCTTCAACCCAAACTGCGCTTTGAGTCGCCCAGATTTCCATAGGATCATGCTCAACCCAACCTGGTTGCGGGTAAATTTGCGTAAATTCACGCTGAGCAATAGTGATGACATTCGCATCGTGATCCAATACGATTGCACGTGAACTCGTTGTACCTTGATCAAATGCAACAACATATTTTTTTTGACTATCTGTAGAGATCATGACATACCTAACCAGACCTGCCTTATTTTAGGATTTGTTGGACATCAACAGCTCCTATTTGAGCAATAAATTAAACGCCCGAAAAACGGGTAGCAATATCGCAATAAAGCAATGACTTTTGCATTAAATTAAAAACTCGGCAGATTATATGCAAAATTGTTCGTAAACGAAAATTCTTTCTTTAAATTTGAATATAAAATTGACGAAACGCAGAACTTTTAAAGATTCCTAACAATTCAAAATTTATTTTATGCGATACTAAAACCAGAAATAACAGGACGATTGAAATGAAAAAAACCAATTTACTTTTTATTGTGAGCGGTACACTTTTAATTACTGCATGTCAGAGCACTTCACATCAATATAATGGTGAAAAGGGTTATCAAATTGAAAGTAAAACAGCAACTTCCGCAACAATTGCGTATACGCTTTCCGCCCGTGGCAATGCAAATCTAGATGAGAAAAAACTCCAACATGCCTGTAAACAAGTGCTCGGTGCAGAGAGAAATTATAAATTAAACATTCTCAGTACCAATGAAATCATGAACCCAACCAAGCAAGAACAATATGGTGTTCAGCTCGGTAACAGTCGCGCAACTTTTGGTCTATCGAACTCACCAGATTTTAATAATACGACTGGCTATGCAACTCGTCAGGCACTTGAAGCTAAACCAACAACGCTAACTGTTGTTCGCTATACCTGCTCATAATTAACTCATCAGAAACTGGATGTATATAGATCAGAACTAAATACATCCTATTTTACTTATGCTTTTAATACATCACGAATAGATGAATCTTTATCAAATACAGATTTTGCAAAAGGACACAGCGGAATAACTTTGACCTGACGCTGACGCACAAATTCGATTAATGCATCAAGAAGTTGTCGGCCAATACCTTGACCACGAAAATCCTCATTTACATCAGTATGATCAATGATGAGCATTTCTTCGCCGGCCCATGTATAAGCCATCTCTCCAGCGATCACCTCACCATCCAATAGTTTAAAAACACCATGTTTGCCATCATCTGTTTGCTGAATATCCATGCCACTCTCCTGCTCTATTTTGTTTGATTTGGTGTAATTATAAGATCACTTAAATCACTACATGTTTTAACATGCTATACCATAGGATTGTGTTGAGTTTTGATATTTTAAATCAAGTAGAGCCAATCACTTAGTTCGATAAAAGCTTACATTTCTGAACTCTTTGGCTTCATCTAAATCAGGCCACGTTGTCGCGCTCCGCTCATCCAACTTAATATAATGTGGATGGCTAAAGTTTTTCACTCGACTATCTGCAACCCAGACTTCAGGCGCAAACTTCAAAAACTCATCTAAAAAAAATCGGTTACACTGATCATAGAGCACATCAGCTGCAAGCAAAACATCGACTTGTTCAGATTTATACAAATCATCTAAATATTCAAGTTCGACATTATTCAGTAATGCATTTTCACGACATGACGCTAAGCTCACTTGATCAATGTCACAGCAAATAACTCGTTTTGCGCCTGCCATCTTTGCCGCAATTGCAACAACACCTGAGCCTGCCCCAAAATCTAACACCACTTTATCTTTGACGTGATGGGGTTCTGCCAATAACCATTGCGCCATCGCCAAACCCGATGCCCAACAAAAAATCCAATACGGTGTTTCATTCCAAATTCGTCGAATAACCTCATCGTCTAAGCGATCAGTAGGAAATACAGGTGGAATCAACCATAAGGAAATTGGAGTTTCTGGCAGTTGTTGAGCCAATAAATCAGTATTTGGAATAACTTCGTGTAGTGCTTTTAGCAATTGCTCAGGCGCTTTCGCAAATTGGAATGTACAGCTCATCGTTCTTTAATTCTTGAAAAAAACCCCTCTATATTAGAGGGGTCAAAATATTAACCTAAAGCCTTTTCAGCAGCTTCTACTGTTTGGCGAATCAATGTGGTAATCGTCATCGGACCTACACCACCAGGAACTGGTGTATAAGCTGATGCAACTTCTTCAATACCGACTAATTGAATATCACCTACGCCACCGCCTTCACGTGGATGGAAACCAGCATCAACAACAACCGCGCCTTGTTTAATCCAGTCTTTCTGAATTAATTCAGCCTTACCGACTGCACCCACAATAATATCAGCTTGCTTCACCAGCTCAGGAAGGTTTTGAGTACGTGAATGACAAATGGTCACGGTAGCATTGGCTTGTAATAGCATCATTGCCATTGGTTTACCTAAAATCGCTGAACGACCAACAACAACCGCATGTTTACCTGCGATTTCAATCTTGTTTTCTTGCAAAACCGTCATGATACCTGCTGGCGTTGCTGAACCATAAGCAGACTCACCCATCGCCATACGACCAAAACCTAAACAAGTTACGCCGTCGACATCTTTTTCTAATGAAATTGCATCGAAACATGCTCTTTCATCAATTTGTTCTGGAACAGGATGTTGAAGCAAAATACCGTGTACATCAGGATTTGCATTTAATTTTTCAATTTCAGCTAATAATTGTTCTGTGGTGGTTTCTTTTGGAAGTTCTACTTTAAGTGAATCCATTCCAACACGGCGGCACGCATTACCTTTCATACGTACATAAGTTGCAGATGCACCATCATCACCAACCAAGATTGTTGCCAAAATTGGGGTACGTCCCGATTTTGCTTTTAATGCTTCTACACGTACTAACAAATCAGCTTCGATTTGTGTTGCTAATGCACGACCGTCTAAAACCAATGCCACAGCGCATCTCCAAAGTGGGTATCAATCAATAGCGTAAATAATACATGATAATTTGAGCAATATTCTTTTAGATGTTGTTTTTATGTGCATATTCGCTAGAAACACTATTGTTTTTTTCTAAAGATTGCTAATATGTGCATCACCAAGAGATGGCGGGGTGGCAGAGTGGTCATGCAGCGGACTGCAACTCCGTGTACGCCGGTTCGATTCCGACCTCCGCCTCCATTGGTAAAGCCCGAGTGGTGAAATCGGTAGACACAGGGGATTTAAAATCCCCCGCCCACAAAGCGTGCCAGTTCGAGTCTGGCCTCGGGCACCATCCTTCAACTACTGAAGTTTGGTGCAATAAAAATCCAGCGTAAGCTGGTTTTTTTATGTCTGAAATTTATTAAATCAAGAAAGCCAAGTGCAACGACTTGGCTTTTCGATTCAATTCATTATGCGACTTGCTGATTCGTTTGAATCGGCAATAAATCCAAATCTAAATCCAACTGATAGTGTCTAGCAGTATCAACTTGATATTCTGATTTTTTAATTGAATCAACGAAAATCCATTCTGAGTGAACTTTTTCTTCATTAAACTCAACCATCAAATAACCGCGCTGGTTTAAATTACAATAGTTCAACTCATCGATTAAGGTCGTAAATGCAAATTCAAATTGTTGTAGTTGATCAGTTGGAATATTGAGATACTTTTCCATACCCGGTGAAGATACCGAACTGGTTGCAAGCTCAACACCAACAAAAGCGCCATCTTGACTATATAAGTTAGACGACCATGCATTGTGCGTATCCCCTGCTAACACAACAATTTTCTTTTTTAATTGTGCCAAAGTACCATACAGAATTTCACGCTCAGCAAAATAACCATCCCATGCATCCAAGTTATAAGGTGCAACCGTTAGGACACGTGCTTTTTCTTGTAACGTTAAAGTTGGATCACCTTGTTTTAAACGCATCTTTAAAGTGACCAGTTCTTTAATCTGTGCTTGCATTTTGGTTAATGTATCGGCACTTAGCTGGCCAGAAGTAATCTCAGCCAAAGAAAATAACAACTCAGCAGGAATCTGCATTTTACTCATTAAAATCTGTTGGCCTAATACATTCCATGTTGCAGTGGATTGCTGGAGTTTTCCGAGCAACCAGTCTCGTTGATCATATCCCATTAAAGTACGATTGCGATCAGTCAAATCGGCTTGAAATTTTGCGGCATCCAATCCTGAAGCTGTAATGTAATTTGCATAATCCAACTGTTCATCACGCGCAATGATCCGAGTATCCAACATGCTAAGTTGCACTAAATGACCAAAATCAAACTGTCGATAAATCTTAATTTTCTGATCATCTATTGGACGAATTGGCATCCATTCAAAATAGGCTTGTAAGGCTGCCAATTTACGCTCTAAGAATGAACCTTCATTTTCTTGATGATTCTCTGCTCCGTCTTTCCACGTATCATTCGCTAACTCATGGTCATCCCAAACCACGATGAATGGATGACGTTGATGAACTGCTTGTAGGTCTGGATCTTGACGATATAAAGCATAACGTTTGCGATAATCATCTAATTTGATAATTTCCTGATTATTATCAGCAGCTAAGGTTCGCCCTAATTGAACAGCATCTTCTGAAGCATATTCACCTGCGCCATATTCATAAATATAATCACCAAGATGAATAACCACATCGACATTTTGCTTTGCTATCTCACGATAAACATAAAAATAGCCTGCTGGATAGTTAGAACAAGAACACACTGCAAAACTTACTTTTGAGGTATTTACAGCTAAAGTCTTGGTTTGCCCAACAGGAGAAATCTTGTCTCCAAATATAAAGCGATAAAAATAACTTTGGTCCGCTTTCAAATCCGTCGCATCAACTTTTACCGTAAAGTCATCCGATGCTGTGGTGATGACTTTATCGGTTTTAATAATTTGTTTAAATTGTTGATCTAACGCAATCTGCCAAGTCACTTGTAAACGTGCACTCGCATCATTCGGCGTTAATCGAGTCCATAAAATGACACGGTCCTGCAATGGATCACCACTTGCAACGCCATGCTCAAAACTGACTTTCAGCGAATGGTTTTCTTTATCTGAACTGTTATTACATCCTGTTAAACTGGCAGATAAAGATAAAGCCCCAAAACCAAATAAACTTTTTTGAATCAGTTCCCGTCGTGAAATTTTTGCTGTCATTGGATAGCTACCTTAGTTTTTATCACTACAAATAGCTAAAAATAAGTCTTTGATATGAAACTTTGATCTCAATTTGATGAATAAATGATGAAAATCAACCTAGTTTTATCCGATAAACACATGAATTGATTGAAAAGAAAGCAAACAATCAGTTTTATACTTGCCAAGTTTTAAAGTGTCCTCTATTATTGCGCTCATGCCCGAGTGGTGAAATCGGTAGACACAGGGGATTTAAAATCCCCCGCCCACAAAGCGTGCCAGTTCGAGTCTGGCCTCGGGCACCATTCTTCTACAAGTGAAGTTTGGTGCTAAAAAATCCCAGCGTAAGCTGGTTTTTTTATGTCTAAAATTTAATAATCAATCACTTGAAAATTGGGATGCTCAGCAAGCTGTTGTAAATAATGGCGTTCTTTTTGATAAAAATATTTATACATGCGATTTACCCACTCCCCGCGCCGAAAAGTAAGTACCTTTTTGTTTACCCCATCATAATTTAATAAAACAACATCGCCTTCATCCTGATTCAATAAAGTAATTCGATAACTATGTTGGGCATGTAAATGGGTTGCACTTTGTTCTCTGACAATTTCAACTTTATGCTCACCATCAAGCCAATAATGTTTATCAATTAATGCTTTTTCATTCACCCAAAAACCTGTTTCAGCACCATCATAAGTATCAATCAAGAAGAAGTGATGTAATTCTCTCAATAGCTCAGATGCCGTGATATCCAAATAATCATTCATATATTGTTCTACCCATTCAAAATTTTTTATGACTTGTTGGCTTAATACCGCATTTTTATAATCTAAATTGCCTTCAGCGTTTGTGGACCACACGTTGATTACAACTTTATGAGCAATTTTTTTGAAAGACCAGAACTGTTGATTTTAGGCAAGTTATTATCATTTAAAAAATTTGCTCTTTAATCTCAAAGATATATAGCCAATTTTATAGAATCAATCTTTTTTTCTTAGGCTGTGATAAAAATCAGATAAATGAAAAATTATGTAAAATCATAATCTTGTATAAAAATAATCGGTATAGCTTTTTTAAACTTATATTTATGATTTTTAACGTGATTTAGAATCATCATGAAACTAAATCACGTAATGTCGATCAACGATCAGACAAGCTATTCGTCGCGAGTTTTCACATCAAAAAGCTCAATTTCAAAAATTAGATTTGAATTGGCAGGAATAATTTTTCCCATCTTACGCTCACCATAGGCAAGATGTGCAGGTACGATCAATTTACGTTTTCCACCGACCCGCATTCCCATAATGCCTTGATCCCAGCCTTTGATTACACGTCCTGTGCCGATCACTGTTTCAAAGTAATTTCCACGATCAAGTGAGGAATCAAACTGTGTTCCATCTTCCAACCATCCAGTGTAGTGTGTGGTAATTAATGCCCCTTTGACAGCTTCTTTACCTTCACCAACTTTCAAATCAATAATTTGTAATTCTGCACTCATTTTTATCTCTCCAAACGAAATAGATACTATCGAAGATTATTGTAACTGTTGCCATTGGATATCGATCTGTCCTTTGTCACTTAACAAAGTCCACTCCCCATCCATGATATTGAGTTGTAATTGCATCGTTCGTTCACACAATTGTTCCAATGCTTCGCTGGTTGGTGCTGCCAATTGCCAAACTTCAACATTGTTCAATGTTTTGATTTTAGTGTTTTTTTGCCACCAATCTTGCGCTTGACTTCCGTAGGTAACAATCGCAACACGTTTGCATCGTGCACTTGCCTTTTTCACTTTATCTTCAGAAGGACAACCCACTTCAATCCATTTTTCTAATAAACCCGTTAAATCCTTCTGCCATAAGGCTGGCTCATCTGTTTCAAATAGATCTTTGGTGAATTCTAATTGCTCATCAGCATAACGAGCATAAGCCAGAATACGAACCATTAAACGTTCAATGGTTTCTGAAGGATGTTGAGCAAGTGTTAATTGATAATCCGCGTAAATGTGATCATCCATATTGGCAATATTAAGATCTGCCTTATATATCGTTGCTTTTAGCGCCATGAATCATGTCCTCAAATTTGGCGCTAAGCATACTCTATTTTGCTCAATAAATGCGGAGATTCATATTGATTCTAAGCCATCTACGCGACAAGCCAACAACTGAGTTTCAAATAATAACCAATCATGTTGAACTGAATCCTGAATAATTACTTCGATTCGATTATCAATACTTTCCTCTGAAGATTTATAATTGAATTGCTCAGGATTAAAATTAAAACTTTTCCAGCCCTGATCGGTATAAAAGATTGCTTTGATTCGAATCCAATCCTGTTGTGTACATAATAGATCTAAGACATCATAAAACTTGAATTGCCATCGTTTCGGAAATTTCCATCCAGCTACGGTATAGCCTTGAGCTGTTTCTACATAATGATAAGGGAGCTGTTTGATTTCTTGCGTCTCGCTCTCATTTTGCTGAGTCATTTGCTGACGCAGTAACGGCTGAATTTTTCGTTGCACTGGCACTAAAGGTAAATCAAGCTGTAAAAGTGGAACTTGCCCATTTTCAGCTTCAATCCAAGACTGCACATAAGTTTGATATTCTTGTTTTAATTGAATATAGGCTTGCTGATCATCATCATTCATACCGTCTTTGTGCGAAATTACAACGACTTGTGCAGCCTTTAATTGATCGGTATAAAGATGCTGTTGCACCCATGGTTTGTCATGTAAACGGCTACCATCAACCACGACCACCAATGCACGCATATCCAAGCTACTGTGCCAATGTGGTTCAGTCAACTGCTCCAAAAGTTGCGCTGGATGCCCCAACCCAGTTGGTTCAATAAACAGTCGATCTGGTTTACTTTCACTCAGTAATCGAGATAACGCGATCTGCATAGGCAACTGACTACTGCAACACAAGCAGCCACCTAATAATTCCTTGACTGCATAACCTGACTGCTGTGTGATCAGTTGTTGATCAACACCAATTTGCCCAAATTCATTCATGAGAATTGCCCAAACCTCATTTTTCGGTTTTTGGGTCAATAAATGCTGCAATAGCGTGGTTTTACCCGCCCCTAAAAAACCAGAAATAATATGAGTTGGAACTGCTTTGCGAGCAATAATTTTCACGACATACTCAAGAATAAGAATTTAAGGAATTGTAATGCGGAAAATTGTAGAAATAAAATTTTCCTCTCAAAATTACAAACTTTAAAATAACCACATTAATAAAGAATAAAGTGATATAAATCACATTAGCGATCTAATATCCATATTTAAAATTAAAATATAAATGAATTATCCAATTAAGTTAATCTTATCAACTCTTATTAAATGTTTAATCTGCGTAAATAATTAGTTTATTTTTTATCCAAAAAAACATATTTTCATACATTTTAATTCTGAATTCTTTGCTCAGGGTTTACAGAGTAAGTACATAAACATGAGTAACTTTGCGAATTGTTAAGATCAACGTAATAGATTGTTAAGAACATTGCCGCAATGAACTTTGGCACATAGCATGGAGCACATGTCTAGATTCGTGGTTAATCTACAAATTTAGGCTGTTTTTATTGAAACTGAAATTAAGGATGCCAACAATGAAACTTATCAAAACTCTTCTTGCGACAACACTTACACTTGCTGCGGCTACAACTTTCGCTGCAACTGCTGATGAAGTGCAAACTGAAGCTCAGACTGACGAGCGTGTTGTTGTTTCTACTCAAGAACAACCAGCTACTGATGCATCAAGTGAAGCTGCTCCAGCATCAGCACCAGTTGCAAACTAATACGACATAGATTTAAAACTTACCTCTGCTTTTAAATCGGTTTATTATGATTTGACCCTATTTCATAATAAACAAAAAAAAGATCGAACCATGCTGCGGTTCGATCTTTTTTATAGATATCATTTTTAAGAAGAGGACTTAAAAATACTACATGAAGGCTGATGCACCTCTTGTAAACGCATTTCTTTGCGTTGTTCAGCGGCCTCAAAACGGCAACGTTTCCAGTCTGTGTTTAAGTTTAAAGGCGGAACTTGTTTCGGTTTACGCTCCTCATCGACCGCAACCATTGTGAAATAGCAAGTATTGGTGTGTCGTATCGTACGATCTTGAATATTTTGTGCTTCCACTCGGATCCCGACCTCCATTGAGGTACGTCCTACATGGTTGATACTTGCCAAGAATGTGACCAACTCACCCACATAAATAGGTTCTTTGAAATTTACTTTATCTACTGACAGCGTAACAACATAACTTCCTGAATAACGACTGGCACATGCATACGCCACTTGATCCAACAACTTTAGAATCGCACCACCATGAACATTGCCTGAAAAGTTGGCCATGTCAGGTGTCATCAGTACTGACATCGTGAGCTCTGATTGATCATCAGGAATTTGATTCATTTGGTCTAATGGATTCATAGACAAGGACTCACAAAAAAAGCGTTCTTTCTTATTGAATATTATGCGCCATAATTAGTAGAAAGAGAGACTAAATTTCATTGATTTAGTCTCTCAATTTAATCCCTAAAATCGATGTTTCAATTATCTATTTTTTTATTGTGTTGATTGGATAAGACCTGTTACTCCATTGACAATCATATCTACCGCAATCGTACCAATCAGCAATGCAGATAAACGACCAACAATATCAAAATAGCGGTCGATGTATTTGGCATGTTTATATCGTAAATGATCATGCCCATATTTCATTAAAATCAAAATACTACAGGTCAAAAATAAAGTGAGTGTAATCACAGCAACCGCGCTAATAAAAGGCACAGTAACCCCTGTAACAACAGCAGCACTAATCGTTCCTGGGCCAATCATAAATGGCATCGCAATAGTTCCAGCAAGATGTTCGGGCGCACCGCGCATTTCACCAATTGTTTCCGCACCTTGGAATACATAACGATAGCCAATGACCAAAAAGATTAAACCACCAAAGATTTGGAATGATTCAAAACGCACATTCAAATAACGACTAAAAATACTTTCCCCACCCCAAGCAAACAATATAAATACAGCTAAAGCAATAAAACTCCCCTGAATCAAGGCCTTGTTAAATATCTTAGCATCGGTATTGCGAATCATCCCCACCATATAAACACTCATTAGGAAAGGATTTAGCAATGAGAAAAATAAAGCAAATGCATGAACGTGCGCTGATAACATAAATAACTCTTTATTGGCAGCAAAGGTTAAATGATTTTAGATTTTGACAGATTAGATGAATAGACACTAAATCGTTTAGGAATTTATAAACGTTTTACAATTAGACGTTACATTGTTTAATGGATCATCTTTATTTAATTCAAATGTTACACCCAATCCGAGCATACGCATATGCAGATTGGCTTGTGATGCATTGATCGATTTTACGTTAAACTTTAGACCTTGATCGCTATAAAGCACGTCATTCACTAATTTTACTCGGTACGACATGACTTCTTTGCTATTATCAATACAAAGTTTTCCATGGCCTTGACGATTTAAATGTAGTACCGCGGATGCTTCTCCGACTTGCCCTGACCAATTGCCAGAAAATGGAAGTTGTGTCGTGCTAAGTTGATTAAATTGCTCAGATGACATTGTCGTAATCGAAGTACAGCCGACAAGTCCAAAAAACAAAATACTTGATAAAAAAATATACTTCACAACCAACACCCAAATAATAAAAAAGCAAACAATTACAATTATTTTCCCATAGCCGAAAGCGGTATAAATTGTAGGGTATGTATACACCGGGTATGGGATGTGTAACTGTTCTTGCAATGCAGTTTTAAAGTTACTCAAATCATAAGTTGTTTATTCATCCATTTTTAAATTACTTACCATCTGTTCTAAGTTATTTCGAATCAAATAAGCCAAGTTTATATCAATACCTTGCAGCATTTGTTCTTCGATTTTTTCAACCACAATATTGCACTCATGTAACTTATTTAGCCCCTGATCCGTCAGTGTCACCAAAATACGACGCCCATGAGTCGGGTCTGGCGTTTTTTCAATCCATCCATTACTAAATAAATCCTGAAGAATTTTATTTGCCGATTGGGGTTTAATAAAGGAGCGTTCAGCAAGTTTAGCATTAGATAAATTACGCTTAGATGCCAACACAGATAATGCTGTAAACTGTGGCAAGCTAATGTCCAATGGTTTTAATTGCTCTGTTAAATGTTTACTAATAATACGATCAACACGGGCGATCATATAACTTAGTCTAGGTTCATCTTGAATTGTTGTTGGAACTATATTTGAACGTGCCATAAATCATCATTCATCATAAAAAAAACAAAAAGTATGAAGCTACTGCTCCATACTTTACTAAAGTTGCAACTTACTGAGCACTTGTGCTTTGTACTAAATGTACAGGCTGTTTAGGCTTTTTGACAAGCAACAAAGCAGAAATCGCAGCAATAAGAATAACGGGGATACTTGCACCAATCACGATTGTTGAACTTTGACCAAGTGATAATAGGAAGCCTGCCATCAAAGGTCCTGCAAATGAACCTATCCGACCGATTGCAACTGCTGAACCAACCCCAGTACCACGCATTTCAGTTGGATAATACATCGCAGCAAGACCATATAAGGCAGACTGCCCACCGACAATGAATAGACCACACCCCACTGCTGAAAGGACAAGTAAAGCAACTGTTGGAGAAATAGATAAACAGCATAATGACAGTAATATGCCAGTATAAATTAATTTAATCACAAAGCTCATACGTAGCTTATCGAGCATCATGCCCATTAAGATCGATCCAAAAATTCCGCCGATGTTATAACCCATTTGAACATAATTAGCTTCGAATTTTGACAAACCTTGCGCGCCCATCAACAATGGCAACCAATTCAGCAGGAAATACAAAACGACGAGTGTACAAAAGAAACTGATCCAAATTTGGATCGTAGACATACGACGTTCTTTTGCAAATAAAACCTCAAAAAATGGAATGGCTGTTTGATGTTGTGTTTTACGCTTTAAATAATCACTTGATTCAGGCAAATATTTAATAATTAAAGGAATCAATAAAATGGGAGCAATGCCGCCAATATAAAAAATATGCCGCCATTCACTATCCCCTGCCAATAACATTGCCACAACAGAAGTGAGCAAACCTCCAAACGGAATACCACTATACATCACACTGACTGCTGTTCCCTTATATTGATCTGACACAGCCTCAGATGCCATGGTAATCATAATAGGTAACGCCCCCCCCCATCCCCAAACCAGTTAAAAAGCGAATCAACAACAGTAAGTTATAATCAGCCGCAAAAGCTGTGAGTAACGACATAATTCCAAATAATAAAATGCTTAAGATCAGAATTTTTTTTCTACCTACAATATCTGCTAATCGACCACCCAAAATTGCACCAGGAAGTGTTCCAAGAATTGCAGCACTAAATGCCCAAGCCATTTGAGCATTGTCTAACATAAATTCCGCCCGCATACGTGGTGCGGCGACACCCATTGATTGAAGGTCAAAACCTTCAAAAATTGCGATTGCAAAACAGAGCAGTAAAGTTAATTTTGCACTGCCCGACTGTCCAAATACTTTTTCCATTACCTTGTCCTTTTTCGACCAATCTATCCATTCAGCCCTTTTTGTGTATTGTTTATTAAACACCCTTAAAATATCAGTTAAACTTACTTAAAACACAATATTTTTTTCGATATATTTTATAAAAAAATTATTTTTACAACAAATTATTTTAAATTTTATATACTTAAAAAATATTTAACCAAAATATCAAAAAAGACTTGAATGTAAGTTTAACTGATATTAAATTAAATCGCAGAACACAAAAACGTCACTTCAAGGAGTATGACCATGACATATGAAAATCGCTGGGAAACCGTAGAGGTTAATATTGAAAATGGAATCGCATGGGTTACCTTAAATCGCCCAGAAAAAAAGAATGCCATGAGTCCAACACTTAACCGTGAAATGATTGATGTGCTTGAGGCTCTTGAGCTTGATCAAGATGCTAAAGTTCTGGTGCTCACAGGTGCTGGAGACTCTTGGACAGCGGGTATGGATTTGAAGGAATATTTCCGTGAAGTCGACACTCAACCTGAGATTTTTCAAGAACGCATTCGCCGTGACTCATGTCGTTGGCAGTGGCAACTTCTTCGCATGTATTCAAAACCAACCATTGCTATGGTCAACGGCTGGTGTTTCGGAGGCGGTTTCTCACCATTAGTGGCGTGCGATCTTGCGATTGCAGCTGACGAAGCAACTTTTGGTTTATCTGAAATCAACTGGGGTATCCCACCGGGCAACCTTGTCAGCAAAGCAATGGCTGATACCGTAGGGCATCGCGCATCTTTGTACTACATCATGACGGGTAAAACATTTGGTGGTAAAGATGCTGAAACTATGGGATTAGTGAATAAAAGTGTACCTTTAGCACAGCTAAAAGCCGAAGTAACGGAACTTGCGAATTGCTTACTTGAGAAAAATCCTGTGGTACTTCGAACCGCTAAAAATGGCTTTAAGCGTTGTCGTGAACTGACTTGGGATCAAAACGAAGATTACTTATATGCCAAGCTAGATCAATGTATCCACCGCGATACCGAAAATGGTCGTCAACAAGGTCTGAAACAATTTTTAGATGAAAAATCAATTAAACCGGGTTTACAGAGTTATAAACGTACTGGTTAACTTTTGATTCTTTAATGGCAATATAAGGACACAACCCATGCAAAATGTACAGTTACTTATTCACGGTCAATCTGTTGATGCATCAAATCAGGCAACTTTTGAGCGTATTAGTCCAATTGATGGATCAGTAGCGAGCAAAGCCGCTGCTGCAACTTTGGAAGATGTTGATCGTGCAATCGATTCGGCACAACAAGCTTTCAAAGTATGGTCGAAACTCTCGCCTACCGAACGCCGTTTACGTTTATTAAAAGCAGCCGATTTAATGGACCAAAAGACCGAGCAATTCATTGAAACTGGAATGCAAGAAACAGGTTCAACTGCGACATGGTATGGGTTTAACGTTCATCTTGCTGCCAACATGTTACGTGAGGCCGCAGCCATGACCACACAAATTGACGGAAGTCTGATTCCGTCAGATGTGCCGGGCAATCTTGCGATGGGTATACGAGTTCCTTGTGGTGTGATTGTAGGAATTGCACCTTGGAACGCCCCTGTCATTTTGGCAACACGTGCGCTTGCTATGCCTTTGGCTTGTGGCAACACCGTTGTATTAAAAGCATCGGAGGCTTGTCCAGCAACCCAACGTTTGATTGGTGAAGTGTTACATGAAGCAGGTTTGGGTGAAGGTGTCGTGAATGTGATTACGCATGCCGCCGAAGATGCACCACAAATTGTGGAGCGTTTAGTGTCTCATCCAGCGGTGAAGCGCATTAATTTTACCGGTTCAACCAAAGTCGGAAAAATTATTGCCGAGACTGCGGCTAAATATTTAAAACCTGTTTTACTTGAATTGGGTGGTAAGGCCCCTGTCGTGGTTTTAAATGACGCAGACATTAATGAAGCCATAAATGCTGTTGCTTTTGGCGCATTCTTTAATCAGGGGCAAATTTGTATGTCGACCGAACGTGTTTTGGTTCAAGACAAAATTGCCGACCAATTTATTGAAAAACTGATTGAAAAAACTCGCTCTATTCGAGCAGGTAATCCAACCTCAAAAGACAATGTACTCGGTGTTTTAGAAAGTCGCCGCGCTGCAAACCGTATTCAGCATTTGTTGGAAGATGCTCAAAACAAAGGTGCTGACTTACCTTTAGGTATTCATATTGAAGACACCACCATGCAACCGACGCTGGTACTCAATATTAAACCTGACATGCTGCTTTACCGCGAAGAATCATTTGGACCTGTATGCACAGTTCAACGTTTTTCAAGCATTGAAGAAGGCGTAGTACTGGCAAATGACAGCGAGTTCGGCCTTTCTTCGGCAGTGTTTAGTCAAAATATTTCACAAGCACTGGAAGTGGCTCAACAAATTGATTCGGGTATTTGTCACATTAACGGCGCAACCGTACATGACGAAGCTCAAATGCCATTTGGTGGAACAAAATCGAGTGGTTACGGACGTTTTGGTAGTAAAGTCTCTGTTGCCGAATTTACCGATTTACGCTGGATTACGATTCAAACTCAATCACGTCATTACCCGATTTAATCGGACTAATGCGGAAAACGACATATTAAATAAAAATTGCATGATGCAAAAAAATAAAGCGCAGTGATGCGCTTTCCATGGAGTGAAAGAAATGCAAATGAATGCCACTCAATCACAAGACCGCGAACGGTTCGTAAAATTAGGGCAACATGATATTCATTATCAGCATAAAGATGACACGCTCTATATCAGCCCAAAAGAGCAATTAAAACTGTATCCACAAAAACTGACAGATCGGTTAATTCATTTTGCCCAAACCAAACCAGACCATATTTTTGCGGCAAAACGCAATGCTCAAGGTGAATGGGTCAAACTGAGTTATGCAGAAGTTCTACAACGTGCATGGCACATTGCTCAAGCATTACATGATCGTAATTTAAGTCAAGAAAGACCACTGGTCATTTTAAGTGGTAATGATCTCGAACATTTGACACTCTCAATGGGCGCCATGCTAGCAGGTGTGCCTTTCTCGGCTATTTCCCCTGCCTACTCTCTTATTTCTCAAGACTTTGGCAAACTTAAACATGTGTTTGAAGTGCTTACGCCTGGTATGGTCTATGCCAGCGATGGACAAGCCTTTGCCAAAGCGATTCAAGCATGTATTACGCCTGAGATTGAAGTGGTGACCAATAAAGGAATAGTGGGCGATCAAATTTGCACATCTTTTCAGTCGCTATTAGATACACCAGTTTCAAATGTTCAAGAGTTTTACCAAACCCTTGATGAAAACCAGATTGCCAAATTCTTATTTACGTCAGGTTCAACCAAATTGCCTAAAGCTGTACCGACCACGCATTTAATGTTGTGTGTTAATCAGCAAATGTTATTGCAGACTTTCCCTGAGTTTGAAGAAACGCCGCCTGTCCTACTCGACTGGCTGTCTTGGCATCACACCTTTGGCGGCAGTCACAATGTCGGTATTGCGCTCTATAACGGCGGTACCATTTACATTGATGACGGCAAACCCGTTGCAGGAAAATTTGACGAAACCATTCGTAACCTCAAAGAAATTTCTCCAACCGTTTATTTAAATGTGCCAAAAGGTTGGGAAGAACTCACCGAAGCGTTAGAAAAAGATGAAGAATTAAGAGAGCGCTTTTTTGCTAAAGTTAAAATTTTATTCTTTGCAGGTGCAGCGCTTTCAGAAGCGGGCTGGAACAGACTCGATAAAATTGCTCAGCAACATTGCGGAGAAAAAATCCGCATTATGAGCGGATTGGGTATGACCGAAACTGCTCCCTCTTGTGCTTTTACCACTGGCCCACGTGTAATGGCTGGCTTTATTGGTTACCCTGCTCCGGGATGTGAAATCAAGCTGGTTCCATGTGGTGACAAACTTGAGTTTTGCGTTCGTGGCAAACATGTCATGAAAGGTTATTGGCGCTTAAAAGCAGACCAGCAAAGCACTGTATTTGATGAGGAAGGCTTTTTCCATACTGGTGATGCGGTTCGTTTAGTCGACATCAATGATCCGACTAAAGGACTGATGTACGACGGACGAATTGCCGAAGACTTTAAACTCAATACGGGGACTTTTGTGAATGTGGGCACACTACGCAACAAAGTACTCATTCAAGGTAATTTACTGGTTCAAGATGTTTGTATTACAGGTTCAAACCTAAATGCGGTTGGCTTTTTGATTTTTCCAAAACTAGATGCTTGTGCTCAACAAGCTGGCCTTAAGCTGGGCGAACATTCTGCAGCAGAGATACTACAGCATCCTAAAGTCCAGCAATGGTTCCGCCAATTTTTAACCACCTTTAATAAAGATGCGACCGGTAGCTCAAATACAGTCTCAATGCTTTATTTAATGACCGAGCCACCTCAACTCGATGCAGGTGAAGTGACCGATAAAGGCAACCTCAATCAAGGCAATATTACCAAGCGTCGTGCTGCTTTAATTGATGAACTTTATCAAAAACAGGCCGAAAACCCACTGATTATTCGGGTACCCACTTTAAAGCAATAAGCAATTGAAATAAAAAAGGAAGCTCAAACTTCGGTTTGGGCCTTAGCCTCACTTTTGCCTAAAAAAAGGTTCAACATGCCACACGATACAGAATTTGAACTATTTCGAGACAGCTATCGCAGGTTCTTAAGAGAACAGGTTGCTCCGTATTACGAACAGTGGGAACACGATGGCCTCATCCCGCGTGATCTATGGCTTCGTCTTGGGAAAAATGGCTTTTTGTGCGTCGATGTACCCGAGGAATATGGCGGCTATGGTGCTCCTGTTCATTACTCCCTCATGCTGGTTCAAGAAACGGCTCAAGCGGGCTTTGCATCTTTGGCAGTTGCCATTGGCGGGCAAAATGAGCTGGTCTCTCCTTACCTGCAAAATATTGGAACTGAAGAACAAAAACGTTATTGGCTACCAAAAATGGTGACAGGTGAAGTCGTCACTGCAATTGCCATGACCGAAGCGAATGCGGGTTCAGACTTACAGGCTATACGCACTCAAGCCATTTTAGAAAATGATCATTACCGTATTAATGGTTCAAAAACGTTTATTTCAAATGGTTTGCATGCCGATCTGATCGTTCTGGTGGCGAAAACTGATCCTCAAGCCAAAGCAAAAGGTATTTCAATTTTATTAGTCGATGCCACTTTAGACGGCGTTAAAAAAGGTCGCTCTTTACAAAAAATCGGGCTCCATGCTCAAGATACAGCTGAACTGTTTTTTGATGATGTTTATGTGCCTGCAAGTCAACGTTTAGGTGAAGAAGGACAAGGCTTTGCTTATTTAATGCAAGAGTTACCTCGTGAACGTTTGAGCATTTCTATGATGGCTTTGGGATCAATTTTAGGCGCCATCGAACTCACCAAAGACTATGTACTGGAGCGTAAAGCTTTTGGACAACCGTTAAGTCAAATGCAAAACACGCGCTTTGTGCTCGCAAACGCGCAAATAAAAGCAAAAGCTGCCCAAGCTTTTGTAGATCAATGCGCCGCACTATATCAACAACACCAGTTAAGTGTCACTCAAGTTGCCGCATTGAAATGCTTTATTACCGATGCTCAATGTGAAGTGATTGATCAATTACTTCAGCTTTTTGGTGGCTACGGTTATATGCAGGAATATCCGATTTCACGCTTTTTTGTGGATGCGCGGGTACAAAAAATTTATGGAGGAACCAACGAGATTATGAAAGAAATCGTTGCCCGTGAACTACTCGGAAAATAATTCGATTTAGAAGCGAAACAAGACAGACAGAACAATCAAGTCTGGTTTGAAAACAACAATACTATTTTCAGGAAGAAATACCATGTCGAAATTATGGATCTACTCCACCCTAATGCTTACGAGTTCAGTCTATGCAGGCGACTTCATTGATAACAGTTCAGTAGAACTCACCACACGAAATTTTTATTTCGATCGTGACTATCAAAAAGAGTCAAAATATCCTGCCGCAAAAGATTGGACACAAGGATTTATTCTCAAAGCAAACTCGGGCTACACCGAGGGAACCATTGGTTTTGGGCTAGACATTCTTGCAACAGCAGGCTTTAAACTCGATGCCGATGCCGAACATGCAGGTACAGGCAATTTACTTAGAAATACGGTCACCAATGAACCTGCTGACTCTTACGGGCAAATTGGTGTCACAGCAAAAGCGAAAATGAGCCAAACTGAACTTAAAGTCGGTACCTTAAGACCGATGAATCCTGTTCTGGTTGCCTCACCTGCCCGTTTATTACCACAGACCTACCGTGGTATCTCAATTGAATCAAAGGATCTTCAAGATTTTGACTTACAAGCGGCTTATATCAATCGGGTCAACCATCGTGATTCCACCGATCATGAAAAAATGAAAATTTCAGGGGTGAATGGACGATTTAAAAGTGCTGAAACTGACGGTCTATATTATTTAGGGGGAAATTATCAGTTTAATCCTGCATTCAAACTCACAGCGTTCTATATGGATGTTGACGATCTTTATAACCAAGTGATGTTTGGGGTTTCACATCAATTCAAAATTAATGACACCACCGATCTTAGTTCGCAATTACGCTATTACCGTAGCCGCGATGATGGACAGGCAAAAGCAGGTTTAGTTGATAATGATCTTTATCATGCGTATTTCGAACTCAAACATCAAAACCATAAATTTATTGTTGGAAGCTTTCAACATCAAGGCGAGACTGCCTTTCCGTATTTGACGGTCGGAGAAACTGGACTACTCATCGATACATGGCCGGGAGAGTTTTTAAACCCAAAAGAGAAAGTCTACAGCTTCCGCTATGAATATGACTTTAAAGATTATGTACCAGGTCTACGTTTTATGACCCGTTACACTACAGGTCACAATATTTATGCACCCAACTTAGGTGGAACCAATCTAAAGGAACGAGAAACAGACTTTGATTTAGGTTACACCGTTCAAAGTGGCTGGTTAAAGAATCTAGGGTTACGCGCGCGCTACGCCATTTATGACAACAATATGCTTTCCACTGCCAACATCAAACCTTCAAATGAAACCCGTTTCAACATTGATTACACATGGAAGTTTAAATAATTCAAAACCAGAGGTTCTGTCGTGCATAGAGCCTCTTTTTATTGGGGAAAATTCATCATGAAGCATGGAATCATATTATGGATCAGAAAACTTTAGAACACTTGCCGCCCATCCATCACCATTTAGGCGGACATAATCTGCATTGGAATGACAAAAACAATGAACTCACCATCCATTACACAGCCCTCGAAAGCTTTACCAATCCACGCGGCACCATTGAAGGCGGCATGATCTGCGCCATGCTTGATGACGTGATGGGACTTTTTGCATATCTCGCCAATGATCATAAACCCGCCACCACCATCAACTTAACGATGGATTTTTTAAGACCCTGCGCTGTGGGCGAAGTCATTACAAAATGCCGATTCATCAAACAAGGCAAAACCGTACTGAATCTCGAAAGTGAAGCTTGGCAAAACCACAAAATGATTGCACGAAGTACCGCTAATTTTATGGTTTTAGGTTAATTGCAACCATTCATTCAATAAGGATATGAATAAATGAATGACTCTAACAATAAACGAATTTTGACCTACTCCGCTTTAGTACTCGCCATACTTGGTGCTTTGGCAGGCTGCGGAAGTGATAGTGATGACACATCAACGCACTCAACAATCAAGCCACCTCAGTTATCACCTGCTGTGGGTACAAAACTGACAGGAAGTTGTTCAGACTTACTCGGTTTTCAATACAACAATACGGTCATTAGCTCAGCTACGCGTCAAGAGGAAGGTACATTGACTGTCGCCAACAAACCGATTGGTGCTCATTGCTTGGTCCAAGGTTATATGGATCAACGGGTAAGCCGTGTCGATGGACAAACCTATCAAATTGGTTTTGAAATGCGTCTACCTGTTGATTGGAATGGCCGTTTTCTCTATCAAGGCAATGGTGGAACTGATGGTAATCTTGTGCCTGCAACGGGTCAGGTTGGCAGCGGTGGTCCACTCACCAATGCGCTACATGATGGTTTCGCAGTTATTTCTTCCGACGCTGGACATAATGCCTCACAAAATCCAATGTTTGGTTTAGATCCAGAAGCAAGAATTAACTATGGTTATGGTGCGATTACCAAGCTTACACCTATGGCAAAAAATCTAATTAAAACAGCATATGGTAAATTTCCAGACCGCTCCTATGCAGGTGGTACATCTAATGGCGGGCGTCACGCCATGATTGCCGCAACTCGTTTAGGCAATCAATATGATGGAATTTTAGCAAGCACACCGGGTTTTCATTTACCTCGTGCAGCCGCAGCTCAACTCTATACAGCACAACAGCTTCGTCGTGTCGCAACAGATGAAAATGACCTAAGTACCGCCCTTACCCTTTCAGAGCGTAAAGTATTAGCAAAAGCAATTTTAGATCGATGCGATGCCTTAGACGGTGTTGCAGATGGCTTGGTCCAAGATGTCGAGGCTTGCCGTACGGCTTTTGATATTCATCAGCATGTACCCGTTTGCTCAAGCACAAGAGATGCTACTTGTTTAAGTACCGAACAAATTGATGTATTCGCCAACATTTACCGTGGTCCCGTAAACTCTGCTGGACAAGCACTTTATGCAACTCAACCTTTCGACCCCGGTTTAATCGGAAGTAACTGGGCAAGCTGGAAATTTGAATCTTCGGTGGGAACAGCGCGTGACCCAGTTGCCGTCGGTATTATTTTTCAGGTTCCGCCAGACCCAACTGTGGCTCAAAACTCTAGACAATTTGCCTTTAATTATAACTTCGATACCGACTATCCAAAACTCTCGGCAACCAATGAGGTGTATACCGAAAGTTCGATGTCATTCATGATGCCACCCGATGAACTTAATCTGGATAAACTCCGAAATCACGGTGGAAAAATGATTGTGGTGCAAGGCACAGCAGACGGTGTTTTCTCTGTGGATGACACCCAAAATTGGTACGATCAACTACTCCAACGCTATGAAAATGATGCAAAAGGTACAGCACTTGAATTTGCACGTTTCTTTAGAGTTCCGGGCATGAACCATACCCGTGATGGCATTGCGACCGACCAATTTGATGCATTGACTGCTTTAGTCAACTGGGTTGAATATGGCCAAGCACCTGACAAAATCATTGCGACTGCACGTGGTGCAGATAACCCAAGTGGTCAAGTGAATACTGAACTACCGCAAGACTGGGCACCTGATCGTACGCGTCCACTTTGTCCTTATCCACTGATTGCTCGCTATAATGGTCAAGGCGATAGTGAAAAAGCCGAAAACTTTAGTTGTAAACCATAAAACTGATTTAAGTTTTAGTCTTGAATAAAAAATATAAAGAGAGCGTGAATGCTCTCTTTATAGCTTAATAACTACCCTACTGGCTGAAGATGATTCAAAGGTTTAATTTCGTACGGCAAGCCGACATAATTTTCTGCCAACGTGGTCTGTCCTGCCTGAGAAGTTAATATGTAGCTTAATTCAGCCTGTTTAATTTTATGGTCGAACTCACTTTCGGTTTCAAAACGATGCAATAGATGGGTCATCCACCAAGAAAATCGTTCTGCTTTCCACACTCGTTGCAAACATTTTTCAGAGTATTCATTGATCCCTTGTTCAGAACCTTCATGATAATACTCGACCAATGCACTCGATAAATAAGCAATATCTGAAGCAGCCAGATTTAATCCTTTAGCGCCGGTAGGAGGTACAATGTGTGCAGCATCGCCGGCTAAGAAAAGTTGGCCAAAACGCATTGGTTCTGTCACAAAACTACGTAATGGTGCAATACTTTTCTCAATGGATATACCAGTCACTAGCTTTTCACGACTTTCAGGATCTAAACGGCGTTTCAACTCTTCCCAAAATCGCTCATCAGACCAATCCTCAACATGATCTGTCAGTGGTACTTGTAAGTAGTAACGGCTACGTGTTTCAGAACGCATACTACACAAAGCAAAACCGCGTTCAGATTGCACATATATCAGCTCATCCGCAACTGGGGGTACATCGGCTAAAACGCCCAGCCAGCCAAATGGATACACTTTTTCAAAGGTCTTAATTTTATCTACTGGCACACTGGCACGACAAACACCATGATAGCCATCACAACCTGCAATGAAGTCACATTCTATTTGATAGTCTTTTCCGTGATAATGGAACGTGACTTTAGGTTCACTGTAGAAGTCATCAACTTGTACTTGTTCCGCCTCATAGAAGGAAGTTAGTTCAGCATGTTCACGTGCTTGCATTAAATCTTTGGTTACTTCAGTTTGACCATAGACCGTGACTTGTTTTCCTTCAGTCAATGAAGACAAATCAACACGATGTTTTTTCCCATTTGTTAAAATCTCAATACCTGAGTGTGGTAAGCCTTTTGTCTTTAAGTTCTGATCGACACCAGCTTGTTCTAATAAATCAACAGATACTTGCTCTAAAATACCTGCACGAATACGAGATGCTACATACTCAGCACTACGCTGTTCAATGATCACATGATCAATACCCGCTTTATATAAAAGCTGCCCGAGTAATAAACCCGCAGGTCCAGAACCAATAATTGCAACTTTCGTTTTAACGATTTCCATAACCACATCCTTGCAAATTCCTTATCTTTTAAATTACTGCTTGCGTGATACAGCATCTATATATGAAAATCAAAATTAACCGCATATCATTATGTATGTCCGATATTCGGACAAAACTGATCTAGAACAAGGAAGTTCAAATGCCTCACCCAGACGATTATTTGCAGCATCCCTATTTAAATGAACAAATTCGGCAAGAAGACTATATTGCGGGCTTAGGTAAAGGACTAAGTTTATTAGAAGCTTTTGGTGTAGACCGCCAACGCTTAAATGTTACACAAGTTGCTGAACGTACAGGGATTAGCCGAACAGCAGCAAGACGGTATTTGAAAACGTTAAAATACCTTGGCTATTTAGAAACTGATGAGCATTACTACTGGCTTACGCATCGAGTCTTACGCTTTTCAAGTTCATATTTAAGCTCCGCACATTTACCCAAAATTACTCAGTCTTTTCTAAATCTCTTATGTGCACAAACAACGCTAACTTTTTCCATCGTTGTTTTGGATGAAAATGAAGTTGTCCCTATCGCACGGAGTTATTTACCCCAGCAAGATAATCTCAGAGTCAGCCCTTTTGGAATGCATCTTGGTCATCGTTTGCCAGCACATGCCACATCAACAGGTAAGGTTTTATTAGCGGCGTTATCACAAGAACAGCAAAAACTTTGGGTACAGAAATACGGATTAAAACGTTTAACCGCATTCACAGAAACAAATGAACTTGCATTCTTGGAACGTTTACAACACATTGCAAGCTCAGATTATTGTTTGTCCAAAGAAGAACATGAACTCGGTGTAATCGCGATTGCCGTTCCTGTTCTCAATGCTCAAGGCCAAGCGATTGCAGCATTAAACTGCATGTCACAGACCAATCGCGTCCAAGAAGATTATTTAATTCAACACGTCCTCCCGCTATTGCATAACACGGCGAATGAGTTGAGAAGTATGGTTTAGATTACGGAAAAGAGATCATTTTCCCCGAAAAAATGACCTCCACTTCGGAGGCCACTTCTATTTAAAAAAGGGATTAGAAGGTTACCCGACGATAATGACGATATTCAGGTGTCCAGAAGTTATCATCGATCACCGTCTTGAGTAGATCATTACTCATCGGAACAGCCAAGCCATCTGCCATCGCTGCTTTTGCTACTTTAAAGGCAATAAACTTTGAAACCTGTTGAATATCATTAATATTTGGCAACAAGTCAGCTGTTGGGTTTTTCAGTCGAGGAGAACAATCCGCCAAAGCAGTACTTGCTGCCATCAACATTGAGTCACTAATATGTGTCGCTCCACAAGCGAGCACACCCAGTCCAATCCCAGGGAAAATATATGAGTTATTGCATTGTGCAATCGAATAAGGTTTGCCTTCATAATACACGGGAGCAAACGGACTACCTGTTGCTACAATCGCTGAACCTTGTGTCCATTCAATGATATCTTTAGGTTGCGCCTCAACTTGGGAGGTTGGATTCGACAATGGCAAGATAATTGGATGCTTATAATATTTAGCTAAAGTCTTAATCACTTCTTCGCTAAATAATCCAGCCTGTCCAGATACGCCAATCAAAATGCTCGGTTTGGCATTCTTCACCACATCCAACAAGGCAATATTGTCACTAAATCCTTCCCATGATTGAATCGCAGCGACTGGGGTTGCCAATTTTTTCTGGAAATCTAATAAATTTGCTTGTTGGTCAGTCATCAAACCAAAGCGATCCACCATGAAGATACGTGAACGCGCCTCATGATCGCTTAAGCCTTCATCGATCATTTGTCGTACAATATGCTCAGCAATACCACAACCTGCTGAACCTGCACCGACAAAGGTAATAGTCTGATCTTTAAGTTGTTTACCTTGTGCACGTGAAGCTGCAATCAGTGTCGCAACGGTGACTGCTGCCGTACCTTGAATATCGTCATTAAAACAACAAATCCTGTCACGATACTGATTAAGTAAAGGCATCGCATTATGTTGCGCAAAATCTTCAAACTGGATAAGCAAATTAGGCCAGCGTTTACGAATTGCAGAAATAATTTTTTCTACAAACTGGTAATATTCCTCACCTGTGATACGAGGACTTTTCAGTCCCATATAGATCGGATCATTTAATAATGCTTGGTTATTGGTTCCCACATCAATGGTGATCGGTAATGTATAGGCAGGACTAATCCCACCACATGCTGTATATAGCGACAGCTTTCCAATCGGAATCCCCATACCGCCGATCCCTTGATCCCCCAAACCGAGAATGCGCTCACCATCCGTGATCACGATAACTTTAACATTACGCTTATTCACATTATGAATAATCTGATCGATATATTCTTTCTCACCATAAGAAATAAAAATACCGCGATGACGACGATAAATATCAGAGAAGCGTTGACAAGCCTCGCCTACAGTAGGGGTATAGATAATGGGCAACATTTCATCTAAATGCTGACTTAATAAATTATAAAAAAGCGTTTCGTTGGTATCTTGGATGTTTCTTAAATAAATATGCTTATTTAAGTCACTGCCAAAAGATAAATACTGCTGATACGAACGCTGTGTTTGTTCTTCAATATTTTCAATATTGTTAGGGATCAAACCATGTAAATTGAATCGTTCACGTTCGTCTTCAGTAAAAGCAGAACCTTTATTTAACAAAGGTAATTCTAAAAGCGCGTTTCCAGCATAAGGGATATACAAAGGTTTTTTGATTTTAATTGGATTTACTGTCATACCGTACTCGTTCACTTCACCGTCAAATATCTAATCTTCATTGCTCAAGTCCATCCATCACTGAACTTTGGCCTTGTAATAATTTACACTAATCAAGCTCTGAAACTGTATTTATCTGGTTGTATATAAAGTGCATCATTATTTAGAGACTAAATAGTATGGCAAAATAAAGTCCAAAATGAAGTTACAATGGTGCAAAAGTTTAACTAGCAAAGTACGCATACGTTAAAATCTTATCTCACGTATACGTACTTCAGTATAATGGTGTCATTTAAGACAATTTATCCTTATAAAAGAAATAGTAACTTGCATAACACGCAATGATGAATAATAAACAGCAGACAAAACCAACTTGCATTGATGGATCAGCCACCATACTCAAGCAAGTAATCACGCAGAATACGCCACCTAAAATCGGTGTCAAAGGAAACAATGGCGCAGCAAATTTCAGATCCTTAACGGTTTTACCTGATTTGATCCATTGTCTACGGAAGTTAAATTGACTAATACAAATCGTAATCCACACCACTACCATGGTAAATGCAGCGACACCCAACAAGTTTTTAAAAATCGTTTCAGGTGCGAAATGCTCTGATAATAATCCAGGAATTGCACCGAACATGGTGACTACAATCGCAATAATCGGTGTACCCGAAGCAGTGAGCGTAGAAAATACTTTAGGTAATTGTTTTTGAATGGAGAGCGACCACATCATGCGAGATGCTGCAAATAACCCTGAGTTTGCTGCAGAAAGTAATGCGGTAATAATCACAAAACGAATAATATCTTCTGCATACGGAATCCCAATAAAATTAAATACCGTCACAAATGGGCTGCTACTAATACCACTGGCATTGAGACCGGCCATTTCAAATGGAAGTAAGGCACAAATCACCACAATCGTACCCACAAAGAAAATCAGTAAGCGCCAAATCGCAGCATTGATTGCTTTCGGTACAGTTTTGGCTGGATCTTCTGCTTCACCTGCAGCCACACCAATCAACTCAGTTCCTGAAAAGGCAAAATTAACGATCAGCATCGTGGCAAAAATTGGGAAAATACCTTGTGGAAACCAACCATGTTCTGTCAATTTACTAAACAATGGCGCTGATTCATGACCTTGATAAGGAATAAAACCAAAGATAGCCACAAGCCCCAAACCAATAAAGCAAATAATCGTCAACACTTTAACAAGTGATAACCAAAACTCTGACTCAGCAAAAAAACGAGTCGAACTCACATTGAGTGCAAAAACTAAACCTGCAAATATTAATGTCCATATCCACATCGAAACCGAAGGAAACCATTCCTGCATAAGCAATGCCGCGGCAGTAAATTCTGTACCGAGGGTGGCAGTCCATGTCAACCAATACAACCAAGTCACCATGTAACCTGTACCTGGGCCAATATAGGTGCGAGCGTATTCACCAAAAGCCCCTGAAACAGGCATATGTACAGCCAACTCTCCGAGACATAACATCACCATATAGGCAATAACACCACCGAGTAAGTAAGCTAAAACAGCCCCAAACGGCCCAGCTTGAGAAATGACATCTCCCGATCCAAGAAACAATCCTGTTCCAATCGCGCCACCTAATGAGAGCATCACCAAATGACGCTTGGTCATAGCTCGTTTTAATGGTTGTCCAACCACCACACCAGATGATGAAACATTCGATTGCTGAGATGATTCTTGCTGGGGTGCATAGTCCCCACTCAAGACATCTCCAGTCAGAAATGTCTTCTCATTGTTATTACTCATACACAATTACTCCAATTGTATTCTTATGACAACTTGTCCTTGCTGTTTCGATTTTTAAAAAAGATGATTGAGAGAATCCTTCATTTTCAATGATTTGTTTCTACTGAATATCCATATTCAAACTCCATGTACATCGTTTCCTTGAACCGCTTTTAATATTAAGACTGGTTTTTATCTACATCATTTCTTTGAGGATGAGCCCTGCCCTTAATCCAATTTTCACATTTGGATTTGGAAACAAAATCCAAACCTGCTGATCATGTGCAATATAATTTTCAGCCGCTTGCATCGCGATTACATCGCCTTTATGAAAGGTTGAAAAATTAGGGGCAGCTGCATCGAGCTGTAGTTGGAAGTTTTCACTTTGCTTTAAAATTGAATCCACAACCTTAAATTGGCGAATGGTTGTTTTTTGTCGTGTAGGTAAAACTCCACCTGTAATTACAGCGCGAAGCACTTGATCAATCGCTGAAAACTCAGCTAAGTTATTTTGACCAAATGGCTTGGCCTTACCCAACTCCAAAGTACTGCTCGCGGCCTGAAAATGCGCAGCGGTAAAATGTGTGAAGGTTTTACCCACAGCATTGTGATAGACCAAAGCATCAAGATCGGCAGCATTGAGACTTTCAATCAGAAAATCATCGTAAGGTTGCGTTTGATAAGGAAATAAAGCAAAGACAGGAAGTAATGAAGCTCGAATTGCAGTATGCAAATCATAATGATAGCGTTGGGCATCAACATTGCTTTGTTGAAAAAATTGCGTTGTAACTTGCTCTAGCAATGCAGCCCGTTGGGTTTCATCATCCATCGTTAATTGCTGATAAGCACCACAAAACATGCGGTTCATATCATTTTCTAAATAACGCACACCTTTGCGAATCGCTTGCGTATTGCCAAAAACAAAAAGTACCCGTTCTGTTAAACGCAAACGACATGCAAACAAGTCTTGAATCATCTTTGCAAGTAATTCAATCGGTGCCGTTTCATTCCCATGCACACCAGCAGACAGTATGATGGCTTTGTTATAGTGTGTTTTAGGCGTGCAGACCAACACCCCTTCACCGAGCCATTGCCAAGTAAATTCAGCTGTTTCACCTTGAGTGTGTTCAGGTGTTTGCTGCGCAAGAGTCAACTCTAGTAGATCAACCATATGCCATCACTCCCTCGTTTAACCACCTCAAATCCAATGCCAGTGTGAGCATTCGGATTTGAGGAAAATCCATATCAATCTTTTAACTACGAAGATTAGCGTTGAAAGTGATAAACCGACCCTAAACCTAAAATTTTGGTTAATTCATCTAATGCTGTACGACTCTCAATCAATAAACTTGGATCAGCTAAATCATCCTGCGTTAATTCATCACGATAATGTTGATCTACCCATTGATTGAGTGTTTTAAACAGGTCGTCATTCATAAATAAATTTGGATTAACTGCTGCTAACTCTTTTTGATTGACCGCAACACGTAAACGCAAACATGCTGGTCCACCGCCATTACGCATACTTTCACGCAGATCAAACACCTTGATGTCATCAATAGGCGTGCCCATCTGAATCATGTCATTCAAATAGCTCCAAACCGCTATGTTTTGACGAGACTCTTCAGGTACAACGATACTCATCCCACCATCTGCGCGTGTCAAAATTTGGCTATTGAATAAATATGTCGCAACAGCATCCTCAACCGTCACACGGTTTTCAGGGACTTCGATCGAAATAAACTCTTGCTCAATCCCTGCCATTTTCTGGCGAATTTCATCCAAGGCTTGTGTTTGATTCAAAAACGCATGTTGATGATGGAAAAGTACCTGTTGGTTGCTGACCGCTATCACATCATTATGAAATACACCTTGATCAATCACGTCAGGATTCTGTTGAATAAATACCGTCCGTTTTGCATCTAAACGATGTAAACGTGCAATCGCCTCACTTGCTTCACGGGTTTGACGTGCAGGGAATTTCTTCGGTGCAACCGTACCACCGAGTTGTTGCTGTCCGTAAACAAAAACTTGAACGCCAGCTTGCTCATATCCACCGCCTAGACGGTTATGATTGGCTGCACCCTCATCACCAAATAGTGCTGCATCTGGTAAGGCTTCATGATGCGCGAAATATATATCATTATCGAACATCGCTTTAAGAATTCGCGTTGTCGTATGATGCTCAATTGAGCGATGGAACTTATTATTTAGATTTGCGGCTGTAAAATGTACACGTCCGTCCGCGCTATCAGCCGATGGTGACACGGTGCATGAGTTTGCAGTCCACATAGAAGATGCTGAACTGAGTGAAGATAACAAGGCAGGTGCTGTTCGCATTGCTTGTGCAATCACCTCAATATCACTACCAGTAAAACCTAAACGGCGTAAGGTTGGAACATGTGGACGCTCTTGTGGTGCAAACACCCCTTGCTTAAGCCCTAAATCCGCAAGGGCTTTCATTTTCTTTAAGCCTTGCTTGGCAGCTAATTTCGGATTCGATGCGTTATTGCGATTTTTGGTCGATGCAACATTACCAAAAGATAAGCCTGCATAGTGGTGGGTTGGTCCAACTAAACCATCAAAATTGATTTCATAACCTGACATTTTTTTCTCCCTATCGTCACGGCACGATTTAACTTAGAGCACAATGCCCGGTGATAATTTTGAAGGTAGTGTAACGTGATCACTTTCCAGTGAAGCCATCGGCCACGCACTATAATCTGCTGCATAAAATGCACTTGCACGATGGTTACCAGATGCACCGACACCGCCAAATGGTGCAGCACTAGAAGCACCCGTTAATGGTTTATTCCAGTTCACGATGCCAGCGCGTGCTTCGATCAGCACACGATCAAATAACTCTCGATCAGGTGAAACCAAACCAACAGCCAAACCAAAACGTGTGTTATTCGCTATTTTGAGTGCTTCATCAAAATCGTGATAACGATAGATCGTTGTCAATGGACCAAAGTATTCATCATCTGGGATTGCATTCACTTCACTTACATCTAAGATGCCAGCGGTAAGTAATGAACTGTCAGCTTGAGGACGGGTCATTTCAAGTAATGGCTTTGCTCCCAAAGCAATCAGTTTGCTTTGTGCTGCCATCATCTGATCTGCAGCATGCGCTGAGATTACCCCACCCATAAATGGTTGTGGTTCTGCATCCCAAGCACCGATCACTAAGTTTTTTGCGACTTCAACAAAACGTTGAATAAATGCATCGCCATTGACGCCGTGTTTCACAATAATACGACGTGCACAGGTACAACGTTGTCCCGCAGACACGAAAGCGGATTGGATGGCTAGATTCACCACTGCATCAATATCCGTTGCTTCATCAATAATTAAGGCATTATTTCCGCCCATCTCAAGGGCTAGAATTTTTTCAGGTGCACCTGCCATTTGTTTATGCAAGTGATAGCCAGTGTTGGCGCTACCTGTAAACAGTAAACCGTCAATTTGTTCAGCAGCAGCTAAAGCCTCACCTGTGGTGCGACCACCTTGCACAAGGTTGAGCACCCCCTTTGGTAATCCAGCCTGTTGCCACAATTTTGCAGTTTCTTCTGCTGTCCATGGCGTAAGCTCACTTGGCTTAAATACCACCGTATTACCCGCAATTAATGCAGGCACGATATGACCATTCGGTAGATGCCCGGGGAAATTATAGGGACCAAATACAGCGAGTACCCCATGAGGGCGATGACGCAATGATGCGATGCCATCTGGCATTTCAGTTTCACTAAAACCCGTACGTTGATGATAAGCACGAATTGAAATCGCGACTTTCCCAATCATCGATTGGACTTCAGTCAAGGTTTCCCAAAGTGGTTTACTGGTTTCTTGACTAATCACTTGAGCCAGTTGATTTTTATTTTGTTCAAGTAAACTCGCAAAACGTTCAATAATCTCAATACGTCGTTCTAATCCAAGTCGTGCCCATGCAGGGAAAGCGTCTCTTGCTGCCGCACACGCTGTATCAACATCAACAAGATTGGCTTCGTGACCCGCCCAAATCTGTTGATTGCTCACAGGATTGGTTTTAATAAAGCTTGTACCTTTTCCCTGTACCCAAGCACCATTGATTAATAATGCACCTTGTGACATTAGTGATTCTCCATTTTATCTAATGCTAAAACTCGCACTTCGTCCTGTTCGCTAACATGGAGTGCTTGAGCTTGTGCTGGTGTGATCATTAAAGTATCGCCCTCTGAGACGCAGTTATTGATCAACAGCACGCAATAATCTTGGTATTGGTCATTGGCAACCAAATAGTGAATATCTGTCGTTTCAATTTGCTCAGTGATTTTGACTGTGAGTAAACGACTTTCCTTCACTGCACGTAGATCGGCAGTGTTGGCTTCTAAGGTTGGTCCCGCATCAAAAATATCGACATAGCCTTGATATTGAAGCCCTTCTGACATCAATACTTTAGCTGCTGGAAGTGTTTGAGGATGAACTTCGGCAATGACTGCACGAGCATCGGCGGGTAATAAATCCACATAAACCGGAAATCTTGGCATCAATTCAGCAATAAAAACTTTTTGTCCAATGCCACTCAAATAATCTACGGTCGCAAAATCCATATTAAAGAAGTGATATCCCAAGGCATCCCAAAATGGTGAATGTCCATTTTGATCAGAATAACCACGCATCTCCGCAATCAGTCTTGCTTTAAAGTGCGACTGAAATGCGGCGATAAAGAGAAAGCGTACCTTTGATAAAAATTTGCCGTTTTGATTTTTACGATAATCAGGATCAAGGAACAACGTACACAGTTCGCTACAACCCGTATGGTCATTACTCAGAAACAGTGTATCTAAGGCCTTATATACATTTAAGGTTTTCGAAGCATGCACCTGTGTGGCCACACGGAAGTTATAGAAGGGCTCGTTTAAACCCACCGCAACTTCAATCGCACTCACACCCACAATTTTTTGCAGAGTGGTGTCCTCAAGTACAAATAAATAGCTCTCATCTGACTTTTCGGCTAAACCAGCCAAGGTATTGGCTGTCCGGGTAATACGTTCAGCCAAGATTTCTTTATTTCGTGGCAAGGAGGTCAGACCAATGCCTGTCTCTCCTGCTCGTTGCGCTAAACGATAAATATCATCTAAATCCCGATGCGCTGCATGTCTAACAATCATCATGGTTAGATGCTCACAAATGGATTAAAGACGTGCTAAAGCACGAGCAAAACGACTTAGACCTTCATCAATATCTTGTTGAGAGATAATCAATGACGGCGTAAAACGCACCACATCTGCACCAGCGACGAGTGCTAAAAGACCTTCTTCACCTGCCAAGGTGACGATGTTTTTTGCTTTGCCTGCATATTCATCTTTAAGCACACAGCCAATCAATAAGCCTTGACCTCGGATTTCCTTAAACAAATCATATTCAGCATTCAATTTATTTAACGCATCTACGAAATATTGATGACGTTGTTTCACGCCCTCTAGGACTTCAGGCGTATTGATGAACTCAAATACAGCACCAGCAACAGCACAGGCCAATGGATTACCACCATAGGTTGTACCGTGATCACCCACCGCATACATATTGGCGTATTTATCTGTCGTGATCATGGCACCAATTGGGAAACCGCCACCCAATGCTTTTGCGGTGGTTAAAATATCTGGCGTTACCCCTGTATTCATATAAGCGTAGAGCGAACCTGTACGACCAACACCAGTTTGTACTTCATCAAAAATCAGCACTGCACCTTTTTCATCACACAGCGTACGTAGACCTTTTAAGAACTCAAGATCAGCAGGAACAACACCACCCTCACCTTGGATTGGTTCAACAATCACCGCACAGGTATTTTCATTAATCACTGCTTTCGCAGCTTCTAAATCATTGAATGCGGTATGTTCAATACCTTCAGGCAATGGCGCAAAATCTTGTGAATATTTCGGTTGACCGCCTGCCGTAACCGTAAATAAGGTACGACCGTGAAAAGCATTTTTAAATGCAACGATATTCTTTTTGTTAGGATTGCCACTGAGCAAACCAATTTTTCGAGCCAGTTTTAATGCGGCTTCGTTGGCTTCTGCACCCGAGTTACAGAAAAATACTTTATCTGCAAAGGTACTATCCACCAGTTGTTTAGCAAGGCGTAAAACTGGTTCATTAGTGTAGCCATTGCCAATATGCCAAAGCTTCTGTGCTTGTTCAGTTAAGGCGTTGACTGCCACAGGATGTGCATGTCCTAATGCATTGACGGCAATTCCACCTGCAAAATCAACATATTCTTTATCATTTTGATCCCACAGACGAGAGCCTTCACCACGCACTAAAATGAAATTTGCTGGTGCAAAAACCGGAACCATCCAGTCATTAAAGTTGCTACGTGTAATCGTGACATTACTCATTTTATTTACTCACTTCCTGTTTGATCATTGGGCTGTTTTTAAATATCACAGCCCAGTTTTAAGCTGATGTACTAAATTTATTAACCTGGGAAAATACCGCGTTCTTTACGCGCTTTTAAAATACGCTCACATGCCAAAATATAAGCAGCGGTACGTAAACTACATGCCTTATGCTGTGCGATTTCCCAAACATCTGCCGTTGCTTGAATCATTAATTTATCGAGGCGTTCATTGATTTCATCTTCGGTCCAGAAATAACTCGCCATGTCTTGAACCCATTCGAAATAACTGACGGTCACACCACCAGCGTTACAAATCACATCTGGGACCACGACAATATTTCGTGTGATGAACACATCATCTGCTTCTGGATAGGTTGGACCATTGGCACCTTCCAATACAATTTTGGCTTTTAGTTTCTGAGCACGCTCAACTGTAATCTGACCTTCTAATGCCGCAGGAATCAGAATGTCCATATCGACATTCCAGAACTCATCATTCGAAATGACCGTTGCCTCAGCAAATCCCTTCACACCACCATGTTCAGTGACATGCTTTTGTAATGCTTTTACATTTAAACCATCTGCATTAAAAATCGTGCCTGTGTGGTCTTGTACACACACCACTTTTGCACCAGCATGACTAAATAAATAAGCGGCTTCATTACCCACATTACCAAAGCCTTGTACAGCAACTTTGGTACCTTCAATCGTTAAGCCAATACGCTTTGCAACCTCTAAACCAGTCACAAATACACCACGACCTGTCGCACGTACACGACCTAGAGAACCACCTAAATGCACAGGTTTGCCCGTCACTACACCTGTAACTGTATGGCCTTTAATACTTGAATAGGTGTCCATCATCCAACCCATAATGTTGGCATTGGTACCGACATCTGGCGCAGGAATATCAATTTGAGGACCAATGATGGGACTGATTTCACTGGTAAAACGGCGAGTTAAACGCTCTAACTCACGCGGGGACAATTCTTTTGGATTGACACGGATGCCACCTTTTGCACCACCGAATGGGAGATTAAGTACGGCGGTTTTAATGGTCATCCATGCAGATAAGGCCATGACTTCATTGAGCTCAACATCTTGATGATAACGAATACCGCCTTTACCAGGACCGCGAGATAAATTGTGTTGAACACGATAACCTTCGAAATGACGGATCGAACCATCATCCATAACAATAGGAACATCAACGATTAATGTACGCTTAGGCGTTTTCAACGTATTAATAAAATTGCTTAGGTCTGCGTCAAGATATGGCGCCACTCGATCAATTTGAGTGAGGTAGGTTTGCCAAGCACCGCTATTTTGATCCGTATATGATAAAGACATCATCTGTTCCTTAATTAATCAATTATCCCTGTTTTTTACAGATTCCCTTTTTATTTAGGGTTTCCTGCCCTGTCATCCCTGATGCACATTCTGCGCAGCCACATCACGCCAAAAATGTTTTGGGCTTCATATACTGATTATTATTAAGAATCAAATTGATTCACAAAATTGCTTTTAATGATTAAAATGAATTAATTTTTATCAATTTGCGCATAGAAAATATCAAAATGAACAATATAGATCATATTATTCTAGGATTACTGAAAGACAATGCACGCATGTCCATTACCGACTTGGCGGCCAAAGCACGTGTCTCACGAGCAACTGTGCAAAAGCGCATTGAATACATGGAATCTACGGGTGTCATTACAGGCTATACCATTCGCTTTCGTCCCAACGCTGAAAGAAATGTGATTCGAGCATGGATGAGCATTATGGTGGAAGGTACCAAAGCCCAAGCTGTAATACGTGAACTACGCTTAGAATCCGCCGTTGAACGCTTACATACCACCAATGGTAAATGGGACATTTTGGTGGAGTTAGAATCTGACAGTTTAATCAACTTCGATAAGGCACTTGAACGTATCCGCAATATTTCAGGGATTTACAATAGTGAAACCAGTATTTTACTTTCTACATATAAAACTTAAGTCCCTATCAAGTGAAAAGCCGCTTGATACGATATGGCATCAAACGGCTTGGTAGCTCCAATGTTAATTTAGACTAAGTTTTTAAATGTGGATTTTCTAAGGGCAGATCCTTTTCTAAATGTTCATCAAAAACATCCGTCAGCATACTGTCATAACGTTTAGCATTGTATTTCAACAGCTGTTCTGCCTCTGTGGTATTAATAAAACCGACAGCAACGGCATCTGCAATATGCTCCTCAAATGACAGCCCTTTAAACTGATCTTTGGATTCTGCTTTTTTAAACTTATTCCAAAGCGGTTGTATTGCTAACAACATTTGGAAAGTAGACTCCATGCGCCCCATCACATCACTTTCATCAGTGTTGTAATACACATGTTTTTTCAGCTCTGCTCTAAATGGCGTTTCCTGTAACAACAATTGAGCCACGTCCTGCTTCAACTGATCAGATGGTTTAGCAATTGGGCGACCAAATGGGAAACATACCAATTTCACCAACTTCGCGGCAATTTTCATTGGGAAGTTATCATAGAATCCGAAAAATGCTTCCTGTGCATTAAACAAGGCTTTATTCAATGCCAATTCAGCATGTTTTTGATCAGACGCTGTACGTTGACCATTTTCATAGTATTTTAAAATCGCTGTCGCAATAAATAGATGCGAATGGATATCCGCCAAGCGACCCGAAAGCATTTCTTTGCGTTTCAAATCACCAGCTAAAATACCCAATGCCATATCTGCGGTCAGTGCAAAATCAGCACTCATTCGATTGATCACCGCATAATACGGTTTTGAAAAATCGTCAGCTTGCTTAGAGCCTTCACGAGATCCTCCCGTGATAGCAAATGCCACCGCTTTGGCACCACGATTAAAGGTATAAGCCAAATGCTTAAACAACAATGGACTAAATTGTTTAAGTGCCGCCGCTTTATCTTCTGATTGCAACAATTGCAATTCTTCAAACAAGTATGGATGACATCTCATCGAACCTTGACCAAAAATCATCAATGAACGTGTCAAAATATTGGCACCTTCAACCGTGATAGCCACTGGAATAGACTGATAGGTCAACGCAAGGAAGTTACGTGGTCCAAGCTGAATTGCACGACCACCGACCACATCCATACCATGATTAATCACTTTTCTCATGGTTTCGGTAGCGTAATACTTCGCCATGGCAGTCATTACTGCTGGCGTTCCACCCTGATTGAGTCCACATGTCACTAGATATCTAAATGATTCCAGCATATAAGCATCACTTGCAATATCACTGGTCGCTTCTTGTACACCCTCAAAATGCCCAACGGAGATTTTAAATTGTTGTCGGATACTCGCAAAAGCACCCACTAAAAGATAACCCATCTCCCCTGCAGCCGTCGCTAATGCAGGCAATGAAATGCCGCGTCCAACACCGAGACACTCCATCAACATACGCCAGCCTTTACCAGCATTCTCTTGACCACCAATAATCCAGTCGATCGGGATAAAGATATCAGTCCCTTCAACCGTACCATTCATAAAAGGGGCACCGGGATGATGTCTTGCCCCGATTTTAATTCCTTCATGGCTGGACGGAATTAAGGCACACGTAATTCCATATTCAACTTTGTTTTTATCTCCCAACAAGCCATCTGGATCGTAGAGCTTAAATGCCAGACCAATCACCGTTGCAATTGGAGCCAAAGTAATCCAGCGTTTAGAAAAATTCATTTTTAAACCAAGGACTTCTTTACCATCATGGTTTCCATAACACACGATACCTGTATCTGGAATTGCACCTGCGTCAGAACCCGCTTCAGGACTGGTTAAACCAAAACAAGGCACTTCTGTACCGTCAGCTAAGCCCGGCAAATAACGCTGTTTCTGTTCAGTGGTTCCGTAGTGCAACAACAACTCGCCCGGACCCAAAGAGTTAGGGACCATACAGCTTACTGCTGCGGTTAAAGATCGTGACGCAATCTTACTCATAATGCGACTTTGCGCAAAAGCGGAAAACTCTTTACCACCAAATGTTCTTGGAATAATTAAACCAAGAAACCCTTTATCTTTAATAAACTGCCAAACTTCTGGCGGCAAATCTTTTTGGTGATGATGAATTTGCCATTCATCTAGCATTGAACACAGTTGCTCAACTTCATTGTCTAAAAAAGATTGTTCTTCAGTTGAAAACTTTGGATAAGGATATTGATCAAATTTCTCCCAATCAGGCTCCCCCATAAATAGCTCTTTTTCCCACCAACTGGTACCTGCTTCTAACGCTTCTCTTTCTGTCGTACTCATACTTGGCATCGCATTGGAGAGAAGATTAAATGCGGGGCGACTAATCAGTGCTTCACGTAGTGCAGGAATTAATATCACGATACTCATTAGAATAATCGGTATACCAACCAATAAACTCCACGGTGTAATAAACACAGCACAGATGACTGCAACTGCAACAGAAACGAGACTACCGATTGTTTGATTTAGTTTGAAATAAAATACAGCCCACAACACAGCAAACTGAATCAACAAGCTAAGCAATATCAATAATAGAGTCATGGTTACTCCTTTGCCTTCAACTTGAATTAAGAAGAAATGTGATTAAATATTTATGCTTTACTATATTTTTTAACGTATTAAGTTAAGTGTGAAAAAAGAGTGAATTTTGATTGTACAGTGCGTTTTTTTATTTTCAGGATAAACTACTAAATATTACATAACCGCATAGAGATGAAAGGCTTTGTTGCATAATCATTAACTTTGAGTGCGATTCATTCCAAAATCATATCTTTTTTTAAAACTTTCATAATCAAATCATGATTCTACTATCTGACATCGTTTGGTAGGTATTTGGTAGGTAGGAAAAATTTTCACCCCCTGCATACTAAGCCTACAGTGATGAAATCACTGCATAACAAACAATGGATTATGGAAGAAGGAATCGCTCCATGGCTTTTAAGAATATTGCAGATCAAACTAACGGTTTTTATATCCCTTGCGTCTCACTTTTTGGACCTGGCTGTGCCAAAGAAATTGGAATCAAAGCTCAAAATCTTGGTGCTAAAAAAGCACTCATTGTCACCGACGAAGGATTATTTAAATTTGGTGTGGCGGCAACTATTTCAGAATATTAAAAAAATGCTGGTGTTGATAGCCATATCTTTGCAGGTGCTGAACCAAACCCAACCGATATCAATGTCCACAATGGTGTACAAGCATATAACGACAATGGTTGTGATTTTATTGTTTCTCTCGGCGGCGGCTCTTCACATGATTGCGCCAAAGGCATCGGCTTAGTTACTGCTGGCGGTGGGCATATTCGTGATTATGAAGGTATTGATAAAAGTACCGTGCCAATGACACCACTCATCGCAATCAATACTACGGCAGGAACAGCCTCTGAAATGACCCGTTTTTGTATCATTACCAATACTGATACCCATGTCAAAATGGCAATCGTTGATTGGCGTTGTACGCCGCTGATCGCGATTGATGATCCTAAACTCATGGTCGCTAAACCTGCGGGTTTAACTGCTGCAACTGGGATGGATGCATTAACCCACGCTGTCGAGGCTTATGTTTCTACCGCTGCAAATCCGATTACAGATGCTTGTGCAGAAAAAGCGATTAGTATGATTAGTCAATGGTTACGCCCTGCTGTTGCCAATGGTGAAAATATTGAAGCGCGTGATGCCATGAGTTATGCACAATATTTAGCGGGTATGGCGTTTAACAATGCTTCTCTCGGTTATGTGCATGCAATGGCACATCAACTAGGTGGTTTCTATAATCTTCCACACGGCGTATGTAATGCGGTGCTTTTACCCCATGTTTGCGAATTCAACCTGATTGCTTGCCAAGATCGTTATGCAAAAATTGCAGAATTGATGGGGATCAACACGGAAGGTTTTACTGAAACGGAAGCAGCATACGCCGCAATAGATGCGATTCGAGAACTATCCGCTTCGATTGGTATTCCTTCTGGTTTGACCGAACTTGGTGTGAAAACCGAAGATCTTGCCATCATGGCTGAAAATGCACAAAAAGATGCCTGTATGTTAACCAATCCTCGCAAAGCCACCCACGCTCAAGTGGTTGAGATTTTCAAAGCTGCACTTTAAATTTATTTCCTCTCAAAAGTAAGCCAAAGCACTCCGACGACAGGCTTACTTTTTTGGGAATATCTCTGCAACGGTATTCCCTTTTTTTATTTCAATACTCGTTGAATTAGAATAAGCATCAACTTAACAACTCATATCAAGATTTCTTGCTGATGTCTAAACTCTACGGCAACCCATTATTCCAAATAAAATTGAAAAGTTAAGTGCATAAGACACTAGGACAATCCAAAGATATAAATATAATTCACAGCTTATTACATAATAAATCCTATGACTATCAAAGGCCTATTTATTAAATATTATCAGCCATGTTATCTTTAAACTTCCAATTATTAGAGCAGTAAAAGCCAATGAATATCATTTTATTTTTCAACAAGTTTAAAGGTATGAAAACAATCCTTTGGTTGATGGTTTTTGCATTGATAAGTAATACCGCTTTTGCGAATGAGGTCAAAACCGTTGTATTAATCAATAATGTTAATATTTTCAACGGTAAGGACAATAAAATCGTTAAAGGCAATGTATTAATAGAAGGTAATTTAATCAAAAAAATTAGTAACACACCCATCATGACAAATAAGAGTGGTTCTACAAAAATTATAGATGGAAAAGGTCAATATTTAATTCCAGGATTAATTGATAACCATGCTCACCTCATGTTTGAAAGTATTCCTCAACAACAAGCGATCTTGTCTGATTATGCATTCATCAATTTATTTGCTGCACACGCTGCCGAAAAGCAATTATTACGAGGTTTTACTACGGTACGAGATATGGGTGGTGGTGCACTCTCTTTGGCAAAAGCGATAGATCACGGCTTGGTTAATGGCCCTCGAGTTTTTGCGAGTGGTGCTTTTATTTCTCAAACTGGTGGACATGGTGATTTTGGATTCCCTACTGACGTTCCTCGAAAAATAGGAGAACTTTCATATCAAGAACGAAATGGTATGGCTGTAATCGCTGATGGTGCAGATCAAGTTCTCATCCGTTCCCGTGAACAATTACGTCAGGGTGCGACCCAATTAAAGCTCATGGCTGGTGGAGGTGTCTCCTCTAATTATGATCCTTTGGATGTCAGCCAATACACCGAAGCAGAGTTCAAAGCTGCTGTAGATGCTGCTTCAAATTGGGGAACCTATGTAACTGTTCATGCTTATACCCCTCATGCGATTAGAACAGCGATCAACGCAGGTGTAAAATCTATTGAACATGGGCAACTGATCGATGACAAAACTGCCAAACTGATGGCTGAAAAAGGGGTTTGGTGGAGTCTACAACCCTTTTTAGATGATGAGGAAGCGATTCCTTTTCCTGAAGGATCGGCAAATAGAAAAAAACAACTTGAAATGACGAAAGGCACTGATAATGCCTACAATCTTGCGAAAAAATATAATGTGAAATTAGCATGGGGAACAGATTGTCTATTCGATCCTTCTTTGGCGGTAAAGCAAGGCAAGCAACTCGCTAAAATGACAAGATGGTTCTCCCCTTATCAAGTCTTAAAAATGGCAACTTATGACAATGCTCAACTCTTATATCTAAGTGGCAAAAGGAATCCTTATCAAGATGGAAAATTGGGAGAAATATCAGAGGGTGCATATGCTGATTTAATACTCGTCAATGGTAATCCACTAGAGAATATTCGATTAGTAGAAGATCCTGAAAACAATTTTAAGATCATTATGAAAGACGGTAAAATATATAAAAATACTATAGAAAGCTCATTTTGATTTGATCGATTAAAAATAGCGAGAACACCAGTCTTTGTTCTCGCTATTTAGATAGCAAAACATTGAGTTTTTTCGTGATACCTATTTTAAAGCACTATGGAATATAAACAGCCTACTATTCATTCTCATTTCAAGACGAGCAAAGCGAAATAAATGCTTTGAGTTATATTTATCCATCCTTATTTAAAAGCATATAATCGCCTCGATATTAATTTATGATAACCAATATTTAAGGCATATCTCTAAATTTAGTCAGTGATTGATGTGCAGGATGCTCAGCAGGTAATAATTCCATTAGACGCTCAACGGCATCGATTGCTTCAGGAAAATGAGCAACGTGTTTC
This sequence comes from Acinetobacter sp. ATCC 27244, assembly GCF_000156555.1. Taxonomy (NCBI): domain Bacteria; kingdom Pseudomonadati; phylum Pseudomonadota; class Gammaproteobacteria; order Moraxellales; family Moraxellaceae; genus Acinetobacter; species Acinetobacter sp. ATCC 27244. Next base: position 56,868 of record NZ_GG665949.1, on the reverse strand, counting down.
AATAGTAAATCCGTTTCTGTGGTTTTAAAAATCGCATCACTCAAACGCGACTCTAAGCAATCTCGCCATGCACATAAAAATGGGCTTTCAGTTTTAGTAAGAAAAACACCTTTATATAACTGCAATGCAGAAGCCACATATCCAGAATCAAGTGCTTGTTCAGCTAAAAGAAAATCTGCTTCTACATCTGCCAATAAACGATATGGTCTTGAACCCAGCATTCCACCTAAGATATCTCTCAGTTGCGACATTTCAGCTTTTAAAGTGCCGATACTCACTTTACGTTCACCATATAAAGCTTGATGCAATTTTTCTAGATTTAAGCCATTTGGACACAATACCAATATTGCCAAAATCTCAATTTGGCGTGGTGTAAGAACCAGCGATTTACCATTAAAGAAAATCTGCGGTGTCGAAAAAGCACGAATGTATAAATGTTGTCGTTGCTGTTCGATCAGTGCCGTTTGAATAATCGAGGCGCAACGTTCAACAGCTAATACGCCTAAACTATTATGTTTTTTCCATGTAGTCGATAAATCCACTACACCTAAGACTTGCTTAGAATACGGATTAATGATCGGTGCCGCATAACAAACCCAATCATGAATCGACTCCATATAGTGTTCATTTGAAAACACACAGCTGGATTGTTGCGTTTTAAGTGATAACGCTAAAGCATTGGTACCGACGACCTCCTCTGCCCACTGCCCACCCGCGATAAAATGTACCTTTTCAGCAGCACTTTGCATTTGCGTACTTGAAGCTGTCCATATAATAGTACTTCCAACATCCCCCACAGCGATCACCATCGATGACTGTGCAGCGATATGGCTCAGTTCATTTGAACAAGCATTTAAGGCTTTATCCAAACTACTTGAATTTTTCTTATTTTGATTGAGTAAAGGTGCTGCAAGGCGCTCTTTTGGAATTGAAGACGATACAGATCGCTGCCAAGAACTCGCAATACTCTGCTCTAATTTCTCAGCGCTTTGGGGAGACAAACTATTTTGTTGCTTTAACTGATCAATAGACTGTCTTTGCCGTATTAGCTCTTGTTTTGTAAACATTTGTGTATCCCTCACACTTGAGCATGGTTTCCAACCTTTCTCCAACCTTCACCGATCTATCCTAGTGAAATAGCGTACAAAAGTACCTTATACCAAAGCTGTAGATGCTTAAGATCAATTATAAGCAAAGGAATATTTATATGCGTTACATCGATCCGAATCAACCTAATTCAAAAGTCCAGTTTAAACCACAGTATGAAAATTTCATTGGTGGTCAATGGGTCGCTCCTACTAGAGGAGAATACTTCGATAACGTTTCGCCTGTCGATGGCAAAGTGTTTACAAAGATACCGCGCTCTTCTGTCGAGGACATTGAACTGGCACTAGATGCAGCACACAAAGCTAAAGCAGAATGGAATAAAAGCTCTCCAACATTCCGTTCAAATATCTTACTTAAAATTGCTGATCGCATGGAAGCAAACCTTGAAATGCTTGCGGTAGCAGAGACTTGGGACAATGGTAAACCTGTTCGTGAAACACTAGCAGCGGACATTCCATTGGCAATTGATCATTTCCGTTATTTTGCAGGGTGTATCCGCGCACAAGAAGGCGGCATTTCAGAAATTGATGAAGATACCATTGCCTATCATTTCCATGAGCCGTTGGGTGTGGTCGGTCAAATTATCCCATGGAACTTCCCGATTTTGATGGCCGCTTGGAAACTTGCTCCTGCACTTGCAGCAGGAAATTGCGTGGTTTTAAAACCGGCTGAACAAACTCCAGTTGGAATTTTATTGGTTCTCGAACTCATTCAAGATATTTTACCAGCAGGTGTGTTGAACGTCATCAATGGCTATGGTGCTGAAGTCGGTCGTCCTCTCGCAACCAGTCCACGTATCGCTAAAATTGCATTTACAGGTTCAACCCAAGTTGGACAGTTGATTATGCAATATGCGACAGAAAATATTATTCCCGTCACACTCGAACTGGGTGGTAAATCTCCGAATATTTTCTTTGAAGATATTATGGATAAAGAAGATGATTTCTTGGATAAAGCGCTAGAAGGCTTTGCCATGTTTGCCCTAAACCAAGGTGAAGTATGTACCTGCCCATCTCGTGCCTTGGTTCAAGAAAGCATTGCAGATGCATTTTTAGAAAAAGCCATTGAGCGCGTCAAGCGAATCAAGGTGGGACATCCTTTAGATACTGAAACCATGATTGGTGCTCAAGCTTCTCTTGAACAACAAGAGAAAATTTTACGCTGCATTAGTACAGGTCGTGAAGAAGGTGCTGAGCTGTTGACAGGTGGTAGTGCGAGACAAGAAGTTGGTGAAGGTTTCTATATCGAACCAACAGTGTTTAAAGGTCATAACAGTATGCAAATTTTCCAAGAAGAAATTTTTGGTCCTGTGCTATCAGTAACGACATTTAAAGACTTTGATGAAGCCATTAAAATCGCAAACGAAACTATCTATGGTCTGGGTGCAGGTGTTTGGGCGCGTTCTGCACATACCTCATATCGTGCAGGTCGTGCGGTAGAAGCAGGTCGTGTATGGACCAACTGCTATCATATTTATCCTGCACATGCGGCATTCGGTGGATATAAAAAATCAGGCATTGGTCGTGAAAACCACCGCATGATGTTAGATCATTATCAACAAACCAAGAATCTTTTGGTGAGCTACTCAACCAAACCTGCTGGATTCTTCTAATTATCCATTTCATTCCTCAAAAAAAGAGCAAATGTTATTTCACATTTGCTCTTTTCATAGGTCAATTATAATTTTCGCCGCCAATTAACTGGTCAAACTGAGTTCCTGTGACCAAGTGGATTTCGGCTGTTGATGTAGATGCCAACAGACTTGAGCAATCGATTGCATCAACTTTTGATCCTGATCATCCCATTTTTCTAATGTGCAGTAAGCCACATGAATTCCTTTAGGATGAAACTCTCTTGCCAATGACTGTGATAAGGCTCGAATACTGGCAAACATACTCATCGTCAATAAATCTGCTTTCTTTTCCGCACCCATTGATCTTGCACCAAGGAAAATCACTGTTCCACGTTGCTGTTTAAGCATGTTTGCAATCATAGATTGCAAAATACTGACTACATTTAAACCTGTAGCTTGCCAATATTGTTCAATCATTTCAGGAGAAACAGGGTTGGTATTATCACTACACCCAAACTTCGGCTGGATAATACATAATTCAATCTTATAACCCTGTTGTTGAATATATTTGACTAAACTTTTTAATGAGCCACTCAGCAAGACATTCAATCGAATAATAGTGCTTTGATTTTCAGAACTGATAATCTTTAAATCGTGCTGAGATGGATCATGTGTCACTTGAAAAATATGTAATGGATGATCTGAATCAAGATTGATAAAGGCTTGGCTCAACAACTCAATATTTTCACCAAAGACTACCATACACGGTTGAGCATTTTGTGATGATTTAAATAATCGTCCTAACTTATTCATCTTAGAAGCGCTCCTGATACGGGCGTAAATCTAATTCATGTGTCCATAAATCATTGCTTTGCTGATACAGCATTAAATAATTATCTGCAATTGCCTCAATATTTAAGCCGCCTGTACCACGCGTTAATCTTGCTAAACGTCCAAGTCCGAATAAAGCTTTATTGACCCGATCTCCATCAACCATGCCATCTACGATTACATGCGCAATATGTATATTTTTCGACTTATACAGACTTGCTAAATTAAGTGCATAAGCACGTAATGCTGATTTACCCATGGTAAAAGCAGCGAAAAACGGTTTACCACGCATTGATGCACTCGCACCTGTGAAAATCAGAGTTCCTTTTTGTTGCTGTTCAAAAATCTTCAAACAAGACTGCGAAACCAAATAAGCAGACAAAAAAGTCGAGCGCCACATTTTTGAGAAAAAGGACAACTGCGTTTTTAAAAACAAGGATGGAATATTGCCACCTACATTATGGGCAACAACTTCTAGCAGTTCATTATTTGCAATGATCATATCGAATAAAGATTGAATCTGTTGATCATTTTCTGCATCTAAACAATAAGCGACAGCACTCCCACCTTGCTCAGCAATCGTTTGAGTCACTACTTGTAATTTATTGAGCGTTCGTCCTACCACATAAACCTTTAACCCCGATTGAGCAAAACGTCGTGATATAGCAGCCCCAATCCCTTGCTCTGCCCCGACTCCAACGACAACAGCGACTCGCGTACTCATATCTGTTTGATCCAAGCAGAAATATTTGAATAGCTGTTAATTTTTGCTCCCCACACTTTACTGGTTCGGACAATCTCTAAAAGCTGTGAAGCAACTGCAATGTCGGCCACTGTTTTTTGCTCCCCGACTAACCAACCCGTAGCACTCAGTACCAGTTCTATACGTTCTAAATGACGAATAAACTCTGCTTCAATATCGGCTTTTGCCATACGTCCGGTACCTTGCATTTTCAGTTGAAAACTGAGTGCGGACTTCAATAAGGGTTTCATCAAAATCACTTCATGCTTCGGACGACCTTGCGCACTGATTGCTACAGCATGATCTAAAGCATCAGCATCACTCACTCGAAAGTGGATCTCATAGAAATACAATAATTCATCTGCCCAGTCTTCCCACAACTCAGCATAAGCTTTTTGTATCGGATCTAGCGGATAAAGACGTGGGAAGTCAGGATAAGTGTCATCCAAATAACGTGCGATACGGGTACTGTCTTGAATCCGCTGTCCATTGATATCGAGTACAGGTACTTTCCCGACCTTACTTAACATTGGCACTTTGGCGCCTAACACACCGTTATAATCGATGGTTTCAAATTCAATCCCTTTAAATTTCAACATTCTTGCTACTTTTTGACAAAAAGGTGAAATTTCCCACTGATGTAAAGTAACCATTATTTTTCTTTCCTTTGGGTTGATGTTTTAATCACGATCAGATTAGTCACGCCGATCAATATACTCAATATAACCACGCCCCTGCGTAGCCACTCCTGATCTACTACCATGCCAGTGGTATCCACCAACATAGCCAGTCGCTAGACCAAAAAGCATTGGCGTATCGACAGTAGCATGGATATCGAAAAGTAATTTTTTATGCTTATCGATGACTTGCCATCTAAATGTTTCAGGCAAACTCATTAAACTGCCATCTTGTCCCTGCGCGGCTTCCGCTTGTAAACTCAAGACTTCAAAATGTACGTCTGCATCTAAATGAACTGCTGTGCCATCTGCTTGTCTTAACATCGCAAATGCTGCAACTGAATGGTCTAAAATAGTGACATAACCCAACAAGAGCTGTGTGGTTGCATCAATCGTCAAAACTTGATAGGTAAAGAAATCCGCTGGGATCTTCAACCATTTTGGAATGGTTTTATTCAATGGATAAGCCAATGAAGGTGCTTTCCAATGTTCCCACGTGGCTAAACCTGATACCTTTTGCGTCTGATCCTGATAGGTAATTTCACCCTCATAATTCATCAACAGGCTCATGTGCTGGTAAATCGCGCTGTGAGCAAACCAAGAATTTGCACCTGTGGCTGTAAGCTTTAAATCAACAGCAAAATCCTCCCTGCGACTTATCAATCGAAAATGAGGATACTGTCCAGATATTTCTGCATTCTCACCAAATCTAATTAAATTATGTTGTGGATCGAATTGCATATCGTGCTGAATCGAATAGCTCGAAAAGGCATTTTTATTTGCTAGCGCAGTACCATGAACCAAAACTGCTGTATTGAGTGGCCCATCTTTGGGGTCAACATAAGCATCAGCATCCACCACTTTTATTCCAAGCATACCAAGAATCGAAGCAAAACTTAAAAAGTAATGTGGTGCAGGCAAATCAGCAATCATGATGCCAAAATGAGTGCCTTTAAATGGAAAAGGATTATTAATGGCTTGATAAAAATCTGGACTCGGATACGGAATATTTTGATTCGGACGAGCAACACCCATGATGCGCCCGACACCCTTTGTCAATAAACCGATGGCATGATCTTTAAGCCCACGATTAGTTTTACGACTATTTGGCAGCATTCGCCCTGTAATCGTAACTGGAATATCTGATTGAATTTGTTTAGACATCATTTTTATTCTCAATTCATCAAAAACGCTTTATTTATCTTTTAACAATTGAATTGTTAAATTGAAAAAAGAAGATTTTTACACCTTCTTTTTTGATTGATTATTTTTGACGAATAATCATATTCGTCGCTGTCGCATGAGCATATAATTTACCTTCTTCATCGCGAAGATAACCTTCTGAAATCACCAAATTCTTTCCGACATTGATGATCTTACCTTCAGCAATCAACTTTTTATTAAAGGGCATCGGACGGCACATTTTGATCGCTAAATCAGTCGTGCCGTATCCTTCACCTGCTGCAAGCACAGTATGTGTTGCACATCCAGTGACCGAGTCCAATACAGTCGCAGCGAAGCCACCATGCACACCACCTAGTGGATTGGTATGACGTTCATCTGCAGTCGCAATAAAAACAATGCGACCAAACTCAACTTCTCCAACACCGTCCATCCCCATGGTTTTCGCAATACCCGGAGCTGGCACTAAGCCTTGCTGAAATGCTTGCATAAGTTCTAAACCAGTCATATTTGATGGATTCATACCTGTTACCTATCTGATGAAAAAACTAAAGATTTTTTTTAATGAATAAAGGTCGATTGTTCTGGAGACAAACCAATTTTTATTTTGGTTTGCGCCACGATTTCAGATTCATCTGTATCATTCGGATGAAAATCAAAGCGGTAATAATCTAAAAATTTTGGAATAAAAACTTTATATTTTTCTCTACCATGATGCATAAATTTACGCCAAGAATTTAAATTAAATAATTGACGATCACGTTTTAAAAGTACCACCTGATATAGCGTCGACATCACCGTAATCATGGCTAAACTAAAGGTAAAAATAGCAATACGAGGAATATAAGCGGCTAATCCTTTCCCATATAAATATTGATACATATCATAGGCAACTGCTTTATGTTCAGTTTCTTCAACACTATGCCATAACCATAAATTGCGGATGGTTTGATCTGTCATTAATTCGTTCACGTCTTTCATCATTTCCACCACCAACACTGCGGTGTAATGTTCTAGACCAACGGTGACCAATAAATTCCACTTTTTAGGAAAAGTACGTTCAATCGCTTTTAGAACAATACCTGTCACTTTTTCTAATGACTCTGGATCTAAACCATATTTTTGAGCGCTTTGATGAAAGGCATGATGCTCTTTGGAGTGCATCGCTTCTTGACCAATAAAAGCTCCAATATCACGATCAAGCTGCTCATTATTTTTAACCTGAGCTCTTAAAGCCCTGACCGAACGGACGAAATAAGACTCACCTTCTGGAAATAGAGTAGATAAACCTGTGAAATAATGCGTAAAAGTTGGCTCATTATTACACCAATACTTAGGCATATCCTGAAACTCATAGTCCATACGACGTACTGGAAATGATGCAGGTGTTTTTTGCTTTGATTTTTCTTTCAACACTGACGACATTATTGTTCACCTCAAGAGTTTTAGCTCAAATTAACAAGTTCCAAAAAAGAACTTATTAAGCAAATTATCTGTGTAGGATGATCTTGTCAATGTCGTTCATATCTTAAACAAGCAACTTGTCCTGAAATGACTGTCTCATTCCTCAAAAGATAAAAGACTAAAAGCTTTTGTAATAAACCACCGATCCACTAATCCTGCGTCAATATATTCCATCCCATACGTGGGCCAAACGCAATCAAGGTTTTAATTAATCCTTTAATGGCTTTGGGTTGCTGACCACTGCTAATACGGCGAAATTGAGCCGCATGCCAAGCCAGTTGTAGATATGCATCTACAGGTTTATAGCCAAGATGGGGAATTATTGCTGGTTCTTTTACAGACGTTCCTGCCAACAGTTGTTTGGCTAAATCGGGTTGCAACGCAAATGGTCGTGCCAAACCAATCAAATCCACCGTCCCTTCAGCCACAATCCGATTCATCAGGTCAGCATCACGTAACCCTCCTGTGAGCATCAAAGGCAATTGACTTTTTTTACGTAATGCAGTTGCATAATCAAGAAAGTAGGCATCTCTTTGTGCTTGGCGTTCGGGTGCATAACCAAGCTGCGCAGGCGATTCGTAGTTACCTCCTGAAACTTCTATTAAGTCAATTACTTCTTCCTCTAATGCCAAGGCGATTTGTAATGATTCCTCTTGAGTCAAACCGCCTTTTTGAAAATCAGCCGAGTTTAATTTGACACTTAAGATTTTATTTTTACCAATTGCAGCTCGCACAGCGCGAACAGTTTCAATTAACATTCGTCGTCTGTTTTCAGGATTTCCACCCCATTGATCAGTACGAACGTTGGATAAAGGTGATAAAAATTGTGATAACAAGTAGCCATGTGCGGCATGGATTTGCACGCCATCAAAACCTGCTTTTATTGCTAATGCAGCGGTATTGGCAAAACGTTGAATCTGCTCCAAAATTTCTGTTTCACTCATTGCACGCGGCATACGAAGCAGCCTCATCATGGGTAAATCCAATCCAACTGCGGAGGGTGCGATCGGTTTTTTAGCAAGGGTAAAACGGCAACTCGACCAGGATGATTAATTTGCATAATGATCTTGCTGCCATTCGCCTGTGCAGCTTGCGCCCATAATGTGTTTGCCTGTAAGAATCTTTCATCTTCGAGGACCACATTTCTAGGCTCAACAAAGGCACGATGATCGATCATGACATTGCCTGTGATTAGCAGCCCTGTACCACCTCTCGCCCATGCAGCATAAAGTTGTTGCAGGTCAATGGTTGGCGAACCATGTCGATCAGCCAACTGTTCACTCATCGCTGATTTTGCAATTCGGTTCGGGATACTGATTCCGCAAGCCAATTTAAGTGGTTGTTGCAAAGGGCTAAGCTTTTGCGTTTGTGATTTTTTCATCGAATAGACCTATTTATAATAAAATGATGGCTAAGCTTAAATAATTTGATATTTGCGTTTTAATTGTTCCGCCATCACTCGGTTATCGTGTTGCCATGGATGGAAGTCGAGTGAAAAAAAATCGAAATAATCTTGGCTGATTTGACGTATAAGTCCGTTTCGCCCAAATAAAAAACTTAAACCTACATTCCAGTTTTTCAAATTTGTGCGTTGTCCAGAATGCTTCAATAACTCTAGCGTGCCCCTACTGGTAATGAACATAAAGAAAAATGTAGTTTCCAGCATGACCAATCTTAAAAAATAAGGACGATTGACCAAGGATTGATAAACATCAAAAGCCACTGCTTTGTGCTCAGTTTCCTCAATGGCATGCCATGCCCAAATTTTGCGTAAACCCAGATCAAATTTATCTAAATCTAGAGTATTTTTACTGATGAAGTAATCTGCCATTATTGCAGTGAGATGTTCCATACAAACGGTTGAAGCCAATTGATGTGCAGGACTAAAAGTCTGTTGCATCATCTTATTCATTTTCTTGAAACGCTTATAAATTCGATCAATCGGATAACCACGTTTTCGCATTAAATCATTTAACTGATCATGCTCTTTGCCATGATGTGCTTCCTGACCTATAAATGCCCTGACCTGTTTTAATAAAACTGGATTGTCAATCTGCGATTGATAATTACGTACACTATGAATGAACTGCCTTTCTCCATCTGGAAAAGCACTGGACAAAGCTGCTAGAAAGCAGGTTAAAAAAGCATTGTTTGCAAACCAGAATTCTGGAATTTCATCTGAGAAAATTAAATCTAAACGCCTAACTGGAAAGTCGATACTTGCTGAAATCTGTTGAGGCGTTGGTTTTAATTCTTTAGCGTTGATCGTATTTATAAACATTGTTGATCCTCACTCTATAAAACACGTGGATTAAACTGACGCATCAGAAAAAGTGGTGTTCTAAAACGTGGAATTTGAATTGGTGGAATTAAACCACCAGATAAATCGCAACGGTGAATACGCGCTTCAACGACCTCACCCAAGCCCATTTCATGCAACGGATCGTGCTCTGTACCTGTAAAGCGTAACTTCATTTCGACTTGGCGAACTTCAATCGGATGTTCTTTAGGTGTGAACCGAACCTCTCTGGGTAATGCCAAACCTAAACCGCCCGTGATATTACGATGAGGTAAGCCTAAAATAGGTGGTGCATGAGCAATAACCTCTCCAAGCTTTGCATTCATTTCAATGAGTGTCGTGCCACGACGAGAGGCTTTTGCGAGAATACGAGTGCCATCATTATCCCAAGCAATTTCGCCTATTTTTTTGGGATAACCCAATAGCTCACGTCCGATAATCATGGCGCGATCATCATTCAAAATCATCCACGGGCAAAAAATGCCTATTTTATTACCCACCTGAATGTGTACGAATAAACCTGCTTCATGGTAAGCCCCTGTATATACATTTTCTGGAAAGTAAGCACAGAACAAATCTGCTCTGGCAGGTTGTGCCAATTTCATACCTGATGGCAGCCAGCGTGCCATTTTTTTTTCATCAACTTCCACGACAGCCGTCAGGTATTGGGCATTGTGATAGAGTTTTTTACCGAGATTTGCCAAACCAATCGGTGTACTCAAATCATGGATCAGTTGTCTCATGCTTTTAACCTCGAAAATACTTGTTTTAATATCGGTAATAAAATGATGCGTGGCGTATATCGGCCACCCAAAGTTTGTGCTTGAGCAATCAATCCCGGAATCACAATTCGGCGATTACATGCCATCCCTTGAATTGCTTCTTTGGCAACACGTTCTGCTGTTACCCATACTAGACTTCCGCCTATACCATCAATATTTGAGATACCTGCAACTTCATTAAATCCTGTGATCGTGGGACCCGGAGCTAACAATGTACAAGTCACACATGTTCCGTTTAACTCGCTATGTAAAGATTCAGCAAATGAATTTGCAAAGGCTTTTGTCGCTGCATACGTTGCATTTGCAGGCGTTGGTTGATGACCTGAGGTAGAACCAACAATCAGAATCGCCCCACTTCGGCGTTGAATCATGTGAGGAAGTACAGCCAATGTTAAATCCTGTACGGCAACAACATTCACCTCGGTTTCCTCTCGTTCACGATCAGCATCCAATTCATGCAATCGACCAAAAGTGGCAAACCCTGCGTTATTACATAGAATGGAAATATCCATTTTTTCTAATTCTTTTCGGAATTCAGTTCTTTGTTCACGATCAGCTAGATCACATGGCCGTAAGTTGACTTCTACTTGATATTTTTCGCGCAAAGTCTTAGCAAGTAGCTCTAATTTATCCACTCGTCTTGCAACCAAAATTAATGAATAACCACGTGCTGCGAATTGCTTGGCAAGTTCTTCACCGATTCCAGATGAAGCACCCGTTATCACTACAGGAGAATCTTTTAATGGACGAGGTAAGCTCATTAGCAATACTCAAATCAATACAATGATCTGAGTATCCAAGAGATAAAACTTGAGCGTGAGATGCAGTTCAGACATACTACCAATCATTTTCGGCCAACGAATAAATAGAAATGAAAGATCCATATGGACTATCAAAAGCCAGTATCCCTATTTCTTATGCCCATTTATTACTCGAGATCATGGTCGAAAAAGGATTTTCTGCATCCGAGATTTTACATCTCAGTAAAATACCTGTAACCCTACTCAAGCAATTAGATGCTCGCATCACACCTATGCAATGGTCAAAACTGGCATGGGTGAGTCTGACACTAGCGAAAGATCTTGGTTTAGGATACGAATATGGATTAAAACTTAGACTGACTGCACATGGACCAATGGGATATGCATTGATGAGTAGTTCGTCATTGCGCAATGCCATAGAACTCGCAACCCAGTTTTTTAATATGCGATTAAAAGACTATAAAATTGACTTTTATGAAAAAAATCAAAAATCAATTATTGAAATACAACAAACCCACCCTGTTGTCAGCCAACATCCTGAACAAGCTGAAATACTAAGACGCTTTTTCTATGAATGTTTGATGATTGGTGTTGTTCAAACTGCTCAAGCCTTAGCCGAACATGATTTATCTAATGTGGAGCTTCAGGTTGACTGGTCTGAACCTATTTATCATCAAGGTTATTTATCACAATTACCCAAAGTACGTTTCAATCAAGCAAAAAACCAAATTTGTTATTTTTCTGAGACCATAGATTTGCCAACAAAAATGGCAGATCAAAGTGCATTTCTATCGGCATTAGCCCAGTGCGAAGCTGAACAAATCCGCTTTTCAGCGCAAATTCAAGATATTGCTTTACGCGTCCGAGCAGAATTAGTACTGACACCTCATAAAGGCTACCCATCTTTAGATTTGGTTGCACAACGTTTGCATATGTCTAATCGGACATTAAGAAGACATCTCAACGAGATTGGCGTTTCTTATCTCGGCTTGTTAGATGAAGTAAAATATAAAGAAGCGACAAGGCTTTTACTGAGCAGTGATATGGAAATACAAGAAATTGCGCTGTATTTAGGATATATCCAACCTGCTAATTTTGCCCGCGCCTTTAAAAAATGGAGTGGTATGTCCCCTATTCAATTTCGGAAGCAAACACCATAACGCCATTTCTAACCACTAGAGAAGACATAAATTTAAATCAACTCAACCGAGCCTGTATGTTGAGCAACAAACCTAATCTAAATTTAGCATTGCGACTTGAAAAATAAAACACAGGAGCAATATAGAGGTATAAGCGCATATTTTGCTCGATGGTTAGAAATTAAGATTTAAATTTTAATGATCTATGCTATGATTGCGCTGTACTTTGGGGGTGTCTCTGGCTTCGACGCTGGTGATGAAACTCATAGATGCATGCCGAGAGCGCATTTTCTCTCGTAAATAAAATTTGCATTTTAATAGTCGCAAACGACGAAACTTACGCTCTAGCTGCCTAAGGGCAGCTTGTCCGCTTCCTAGAATACTTGTGGTCTAGGAACCCGACCGAAGCGCACGCACACAAGTCCGTATAGAGTCAAGCCTCGGGGCTTTATACCAAACTTAGAGGATCGCACTTTGTACCCTGTTCGTCGGGTCACTAGGTGTTAAAACAATAGACGATATCTAAGCATGTAGTATTCTCGAGTGTAGTGCTGGCGGACGCGGGTTCGACTCCCGCCACCTCCACCAAAATACCGTAAATAAAAAAGCCACTTACTAAAGTGGCTTTTTTATTGTCCGTAAAATGCCGCAAACATATCTAGTACCCGACTTGAATTTTTATTAATAGACAACCAAACCGTTAGATTGCTTCGCTGCATGACATTAATTAATCCAAGTAATATAAAATCTCACCTACATTAATGCGGTGCTGGTCCACCAGTCATTTGTTTCGGTTTAGGACTTAACCAAATCAAAATACTGGCAAATGCAAACACAATAGCCAGAATCATAAATACATGATTGGCTGAAATAGTAATAGCCTCTTTATCTACCAAATTTGCAATCATGCCTAGAGTTGCGTCAGGAGAAAACCCATTTTGCATCAAAGTATTCTGTACGTCCTGAGGATGTAAGCTATTGACCATTTCACTACGCGCGACTTTGGCATGATCATCCCAAATCGTGACAGCAATAGATGCACCGATTGCTCCTGCCATCGTTCTTAAAAAATTCATTAAACCTGCTGCAGATGCCATTTCTTGTGGCAATACTGAACCCATCGCAATATTGGACAGAGGAATAAAGAAGAATGGTACGGCAAAACCCTGCAAAATCTGTGGCCATGCCAACGCCATAAAATCGGCATCTGTGACCCAAAATGCGCGCATCAAAGTCACGACACCTAGCAAGGCTAAACCAAAGCTGGCTAATGCACGTGGATCGTATTTCGTTGCCAGTTTTGCCACAATCGGCGACATGGTTAAACTACCAAACCCCATAGTAGCGGTCAGATAACCTGCCCATGTAGCGGTATAGCCCAAGTTGATTTGTAACCATTGGGGAATTAAAACAATACTGCCAAAAAATGAGCCAAAGCCAAAGGCTAAAGCAAGTACAGAAATGCTAAAACCACGATGCCGGAACACATATAAATTTACAACAGGATGCTTTTCGGTCAACTCCCAAATCATGAACACGATGAAACCGATTACGGCGACTAGAGCAAGCATAATAATACTGCTACTGTTAAACCAATCTCGCTCATGTCCAAGATCAAGCATCAACTGCAATGCTCCGATCCACAGCACCAACAAACCTAAACCTATCGCATCAATCCGTAGTTTTTCAGTTTTGGTTTCAGCCACTTTTAATAAACGACTTGCAGCGAATACACAGAAAATACCGACAGGAATATTAATAAAGAATATCCAATGCCAAGACAAATTATCACTAATCAAGCCACCAAGAATAGGCCCTAAAATTGGCCCAACCACGGTCGTCATCGCCCAAAGCCCCATGGCTTGTGAGTGCTTTTCTGGTGGAAATATCCGCATCAACAAAGTTTGGCTCAAAGGCATGAGTGGACCACCACATAACCCCTGCCCGATACGGAAAAACACCAACATTTCTAGTGAAGTCGCCAAGCCACAAAGGAATGAAAAAATAGTAAAACCAATTAATCCAAAGACAAAGACACGAACAGTACCAAAACGTCCTGCTAACCATCCCGTTAAGGGCACACAGATCGCTTCCGCAACTGCATAAGAGGTAATCACCCATGTGCCTTGTGAGCTGGAAACAGCCAAATTCCCTGTAATATGTGGAACTGAAACATTGGCAATTGTGGTATCTAAGACCACCATAAAATTTGAAAGTGCAATGACAAAAGCAGCAAGCAGTAAGCGCCCACCACTCAGTTCAGCAAAAGTATTTTGAGTTTTCATAGCTGATTACTTCGATGCGAGATCAATATCCGCTTGCATCGACAACCCCACCCTCAATGGATGTTCAACCAGTTCTTTAGGATCAAGCGAAATTCGCACAGGCAAACGCTGTACCACCTTGATCCAATTACCTGTTGCATTTTGAGCTGGAATCAAAGCAAAAGCTGCACCAGTACCCCCAGAAAAACCTTGCACTGTCCCGTGATAAATCACATCACCCCCATACAGATCGGAGGTTAAAGAAACCTTTTGCCCAGCTTTTACTTTGGCGAGTTGGCTTTCTTTAAAATTGGCATCTACATATAAATCAGAAACTGGAACAACTGACATCATCACGGTACCCGGCGCAACCCGTTGTCCAATCTGAATATTACGGCGCGCGATCACTCCATCAACAGGCGCACGAATCACTGTCCGTTCTAAATCAAGTTGTGCTTGATCCACATGTGCTTTTGCCACAAGAACGTCAGGTGTTGAAGCCTCATTTACACCTTGAATCAACGCTTCATTTGCAGCAAAAGTACTTTCGGCAGCTTTACGACTCGAAGTTGCCTGAGCCAAACCTGCTTGTGCCAACTCAAGGCTCGCCTTCGCAGTTGATACCGCGCTTTGTGCCTTGCTCAGTTCTTCCTTTGAAATTGCACCCGTAGCAGCCAACTCGTTACGGCGTTTGAGTTCTAATGAAGCACGGTCATAATCTGCTTGAGCTTTGGTGACTTGTGCTTGTGCACTACTAATTTCGTCATTACGCACCACCACTTGCGAATTTAAAGAACGACTATTGGCTTGGCTTTGTTTGTATTGACGCTGTGCTTTGGCTAGTTCAGCTTGAGCTTGCGCTAACTGAATTTTGGCATCACGCTCATCAATTCGAACCAATACATCACCTTGTTTGACCTGTTGCGTATCTTTGACGAGTACTTCAGCCACTTGCCCACTAACCATTGAGGTGACCTGTGCAGTTTCTGCACCGACATACGCATTATCGGTGCTGACGGAATGATTGAAAAACAATGCCCAAATCGCATACAAAATAGCAGCGAGAATCAGAATAAGCATAAAGAACCCAAGAAATTTTTTACGCTTTGCTTTCATTGCATTGTCTGTTGCAACATCTGAACCTATATTCTGCTGATTTGCTTGGGCATCATTCATACGTTATTCCTGAAAATTAAAACGACTTTTTAACTTTTGGTTTAATCAGCCGATCAGCTTAATTTTGGAAACTTAACTGAATGTTAAAATTGAACTCAAAAGGCATATAAAATGCTTTAACCACTCTGAAAATCAGCAATGCCACTACAAAAGCTTTAAATTATTAATATTTATAATTATTTTTCGTATATTTCTTAGTATTAAAAAAAGCGCCACAAGACGCTTTCATATTCAATTTCAAACTTAGAATGCATAAGAAGCAATAGCCGTTGCAATCGGTTTCTCTTCATCATTGACCATGGTCATACGCATCGTGCATCCCTTACGCCCTAGACGTAAGGTTTCTGCACGAGCAATAAAATATTTACCTCGACCAGGCGATAGGTAATCCACTCGCATATCCACTGTCGCGAGACGTGATACCTTTTTAATCGTATCTGGTAGATCTTCAGGTGATGCACGACGGTAAAGTTGCTCCATCGCAACGACCCCACCGATACTGTCTAACATGGTTGCAGCCACACCACCATGCAAAATTTGGAATGCCACATTGCCGATTAATTCAGGCTGCATTTCAAAATACCCTTCAATCTGATCATCAACAACTCGCATGACCATGCCACTGTATTTAAAAAAAGGACAGGCATTAAATGCTTTACAGAGCTGTTTCAAGACCACGTCATGATCGGCTTTTGCACCTAATTGAATATTTCCAGTCCAGTTTTTCTTTACATCATTCATACGCTGCTAACATCCAAGGGAACGATAAATACCCCATTATTTTGCACAAATCTAAAATTATGGGGCTACAATAGCTAAGTTTTTTAATTGATCTAAGCCGCTAAGCTCTCCCTAGCATGACTTAAATAACTCAATTATTCCTATAGTGTAATACTGAACATCGAGATTGTTATGACTTATACGTTCAATCGTCCTGCTTTTCCTGCGACTCGCATGCGCCGTATCCGTAAAAATGACCAACTTCGTGCAATGGTCAGTGAAACACAACTCACTGCCAATCATTTGATTTATCCAGTATTTGTACTGCCAGGACAGCAACAAACTCAAGACATTCCAAGCATGCCAAATGTGCAACGGTTATCTGCTGATTTATTGCTCAAAAAAGCGGAAAGCTTATTAGAACTGGGCGTTTCAAAACTGGCACTCTTCCCTGTTACCCCCCAAGAAGATAAAAGTTTGACCGCAGAAGCGGCATGGCATGAAGATGGTCTAGTGCAAACCACTTGCCGTTTATTAAAAAAAGAACTACCAGAAATGGTGCTCATCACAGATGGCGCACTTGATCCTTATACAACACATGGTCAAGACGGTATTATTGACGAGACAGGTTATGTCTTAAATGATGAAACTGTTGAATGCTTAGTTAAACAAGCACTCAGCCATGCGGAAGCGGGTGCAGATGTGGTTGCCCCAAGCGATATGATGGATGGACGAATTGCTGCCATTCGCCAAGCGTTGGAACAAAATGGTTTTATTTATACCAACATCATGGCGTATTCAGCAAAATACGCATCAAGCTTTTATGGTCCTTTCCGTGATGCAGTCGGTTCTGCAAGCAACTTAAAAGGTGGTAATAAATATAACTACCAAATGGATGTGGGCAACCGTGCCGAAGCATTGCATGAAATCGCGCTTGATATTCAAGAAGGCGCAGACATGGTGATTGTCAAACCGGGTATGCCTTATCTGGATATCGTTCGTGAAGTGAAAGACACTTTTGGTGTGCCAACCTTCATCTATCAGGTGAGTGGTGAATATGCCATGCTTGCAGGTGCGATTCAAAATGGTTGGTTATCTGACAGTGTGATTTTAGAATCATTAATGTGCTGTCGTCGTGCAGGTGCAGATGGTATTTGGACCTATTTTGCTGAAGAAGCAGCACGTAAACTGAAAGAGATGAAATAGAACTCCAACTATGCATATTGCCATCATTGGTGCAGGAATTAGCGGCTTAATGACTGCACTTGAGCTTGCTGAACACGGCTGTTCCGTCGATATTTTTGATCAACAACAAGCTGGTCAAGCCGCTTCGTGGGCGGGTGGCGGTATCCTCTCTCCGATGTATCCATGGCGATATGCACCTGAAGTGAATCAACTTGCCAAATATGGCAAATCACTCTATCAATCATGGAATGAAAAACTATCCCCGATCACAGGTATCGATTTTCAAATCCACAACACCGGTATGTTGATCTTCGATCAAGAAGATTTTCAGACTGGATTAAATTACGCAACACAACACAATGAACCGATGCAGCAATGTGATCTGCTCAATCGCATACAGCTCGAAACCGTAAATCCACATATTTCAAAACAGTTTGATCAAGCAATTTACTTTCCTCAACTTGCCAATGTTCGCAATCCTCGCCTATTACAATCTTTGATTCATTATTTAAAGCAGCATCCTTGCGTTCGCTTTTTTGAACATTGTACCGTCGAGAAGCTGATCATTAAAAATAAAACCGTTCACGGTATAGAAACTGAAGATCATCAACAATATTTTGCTGATCAGGTTGTACTCACTTCGGGCGCATGGAGTAATTATTGGCAACAACAAGTTCAGCGAAAGATTCCTGTACACCCCGTCCAAGGTCAGATGCTACTGTTTAAAACCCCTGAAAACTGGCTCCCCACCATGTGTATGAATCGCGTCATGTATCTGATTCCACGTCAAGATGGCCATATTGTTTGTGGATCAAGTATGTCTGAATGCGGATTTAGTACAGCCGTCGATGCACAAACCCAACAAGATATTTTATCTGCTTGTTTGGAAATGGTACCTGAGTTAGCACAATTCCCGATTGTAAAGCGCTGGGCCGGTTTACGCCCAAGTTCGCCACATGGCATCCCCTACATCGGTGCGATGCCTGAGCTGAGTCGTCTTTGGGCAAATTTCGGGCATTTCCGCAATGGGCTATGTATGGGTGCAGGATCAGCAAAACTGTTGGCACAACTCATGTTAGATCAGAAAACTTTTGTTGATCCGCACGGCTATTCACCTGACCGATTGGCATGTACTCAATCAGCGATTCATGAGAATCTGAGTTAAGGCATCTTGTAAACTTGGATAGTTAAATCTAAAACCATGCGTCAATAAGGCTTGGGGCTGGACATATTGCCCGTTCAAGATCAACTGAGACTGTTCACCCAAAATGATTTCAAAAACACATTTTGGCATAGGAATAAATGGCTTACGTTTTAATAACCTAGATGCTGTTTGCATAAATTGCTGCTGATTTGTCAACTCAGGTGAGACCACATTATAAATTTTTTGAGCACTATCTAAATGCATCAAAAATAAAATTGCATCTAATACATCTTGGATATGCACCCAGACAACAGGTTGTTGTCCTGTGCCAATTTTTCCAATTGTATTGAGTTTAATTGGCAAAAGCATTTGCGGCAAAATGCCTCCACCATCACCAAAAACAATGCCTAAGCGGATAATTTTAGTATTTTGCTGCCTAAATTTAAGTGCTGTTTGTTCCCATGCCTGACACAATTCAGACATAAAAATCGCTTGTCCAGGGGTATTTTCATCACAGATTGCAGTCCATTGTTCGTGTGGATCAATCCCGTAATAACCAATCGCTGAACCTGAAATAATGCATTTTGGATAAATATTTTGACGCTCTAACCAGTCATACAGCCGCTGCGTCATGTTGACTCGACTTTCAATCAATTGCTGTTTACGTTTTTCAGTCCAACGCTTTTCACCGATATTTTCACCAGCCAGATTAATCACATAATCTATTTCGGAGGTAGTTATTTGTTCTAAATCATTGACCCATCTAAGCTGAGGATGTTGAGATACTTTTTGCTTTTGTCGTGTTAGTGCGATCACATGATATTGCTGTTCCAACAAAAAAGGTAAAAGATGAGAGCCAATAAATCCACTCGCACCTGTTACCAACACCGTCATTTTTTGCATGGTACGACCTACTTAGCATAATACTCATTGTAAATAGCTATAGCAGAATATCGAGGAATTACAAGTCAGCTTAAACTAAGCAAACATTTTAGCCGCCATACGTTGCGCTTGTTTACCATAAAACCAATAGGTAATCAGATATAATGGGATGGCTAACATCAACCACATGGCCAAAACAGTAAGTAAAAACTTGGGTTGTTGTAAATACAATAAGAAATTTTGCCACACTTGAGGATCTTTACGGGCAAAGAGAAACAGTCCACCAAGTAAACCAATTAAGTTATATCCCCAAAAAATCAGAGAGAAAACCAATGTAAAACGTTTCTGCTCTTGAGCTGTTGGTGCACGGCGCTGTTGCCTTAAAAACTTGAATAAAACTAAAATGATCGCAATCAAATAAGGCATTGCGGTGAGGATACCACCTATACTATTCGGTAAAAATGCTGCCAGTACGCCTGTGAGCAAAGTCAAAACCAAACAAATTATAAAAAACCATAAATAATACAAACGCAATGAAATCATACAGATAACCTTATAAGATTGGTTTCGAAAAATAATTATAAGTTTTTTTCAATTTTTTTTCATTTTAATGTCAACCAAAGCCAAACTCATGTCGTTATATAGGGTATAAGGTCGCAGCAACCGACGAACATTGCACGGCATCCGCAGTTTTTTTCGGTGACCTTTCATTATGACTCTCCATCTTTAACAATGGTTTTGTTAGCAGCCAGAACTTTTGATAAAGATTTTGACCGACGATTTCTCATCACTCGAATCGTCGGTTTTATTTTGCCTGTGATTTGAGTTTGATCAAATATTAGCAACATACATTTTGATCAACGCCCCCTCATCATCTCTGACATTTGTTAAGAATGCCCAATTACACTTTTCATAAAAATCGTCGAGGTCTGTCACCAGATAGAGCGTTTCAAATCCCAAGGTTTTCATTTCCGCTCGGGCAAAATCCAACAGCTTTCTGGCGATATTTTGCTTTCGATACGCTGTTTCAACGAATAAAGCGCACAGATTCGGACTAAGGTCTTTCCGATCATGGAAATCATTGTCAATTATTCCAGCGCCTGCAATGATCTGCCCTGTATCACTTAGAATTACATACCATTGTGGGATGCTGTTTGACTGTTCAATCGAAGTTCGGATGCTGTCCCGATAGACTTCTACAGGTATCTCCCATTTATCCGAAAACCATATCGCCGCTAGTTCAAGCAACTCAGGATTATTCGCTAACTTAATAATATTCATCAGGGTTAAATTAATCTCTTTTAAATACTTTAACAATAAACCATTATTGACCTTTAAACTGTGGCAAACGTCTTTCAAGCATCGCCCGAACACCCTCTTGAGCATCCTCAGATTCAAACAAGGGTTTGAGGTAATCATCCATTTTCTGAAATGCATCAGTCTGTCCTAAAGTAACCCCATCCTTGGCAGAAGCCAGTAAAGCCTGTACAGCAAGCGGCGCAGCTATACAAATCTCTTTGGCAACTTCGATCGCACGCTCAAGTTGATTACCTTTTTCTACAACCTCAGAAACAAGATTCAACTCATTGGCTTTTTGAGTATCAAAGGTTTTACCTGTAAGCAAATAAGGCATGGCTTTTTGCCAACCAGCTGCCTGTACAAAACGAACCGTCGCACCGCCAAAAGGCATAATTCCACGTAATACTTCGAGTTGACCAAATATCGTGTCTTCGCTGGCAATCACCACATCGGCATTCAGCATTAACTCAACACCAGCGGTATAGCAAATACCCTGTACCGCGACCACAACTGGTTTAGTTCTATGTCGACCACCGACACCCCAAGGATTGATTTGCGCTTCTTCAAAATTAAAAATCCCATGTGGAATTTTAGGTTGTAATTCCACTAGGTCTAGACCAGCAGTAAAATGATCACCATGCGCAAAAATGACAGCACAACGTAATTCAGGATTATTCTCATATTCTGTTAATGCTAAAGATAAATCCTCAATCATATGGCTATCAAAGGCATTGCGTTTTGCCACACGATCTAAACCGATCAACATAATATGGTCAATAATTTCACGGCTTACTTTTCCTAAGCTCATTTTCTATTTCCTGTTATTAAATTAATTGGATACCAAACTAGTTGATCGTTTTAAAATGATCAAGCGATATCTTGTAGCTACTTTCTGCTTGGCTAAGCTCTACTTTTTTCTTGAATACGTGCTACCTTATTCGCATTCATTTTATTATTAGATTCACTTATGACTGTGCGTTTTTTTCATACGTCTGACTGGCATCTGGGACAGTTTTTTTACAACCATTCCCGCCACTACGAACATGAACAATTTCTTGCATGGTTACTTGAGCAAATCAAAATTAAGCAACCACATGCTTTACTCATTGCAGGTGATATTTTTGATGTGATCAATCCGAGTTCACAAGCACAGAAACAGCTTTATCAATTCCTTGCCGATGCGCATGATCTTGCACCACAGATGCAAACATTGATGATCGCGGGAAATCATGACTCAGGCTATCGCATTGAACAAGTTGAACCCTTACTTGAAAAATACAATGCCAAAACAGTCGGAGTGATTCGCTGGAATGAAGATAAAAGCTTAGATTTAGATCGTTTAATTTTGCCGATTTATGATGAGCAAAAACAGATTGTCGCATGGTGTATTGCCCTGCCTTTCTTACGTTCAGCCGAAATCACAGGCTTTAACGAACACACGACTAACAGTCAAAATGCGATTGCTTATCTGCATCAACATTTAATCGCTGAAGCAAAACGCCGCAAAACTGATGATCAAGCTTTAATTCTGATGTCACATGCACATATGCAAGGTGGTGAAACCTCAGATTCTGAACGCCCAATTATTATTGGTAATGAAGAAGCGCTTTCAACCACGCTGTTTGACGACGAGATAAATTATGTGGCTTTAGGGCATCTGCATAAACCACAAAAAGTCGGATATGATCACATTCGTTATAGTGGCTCTCCGATCCCTTTATCATTTAGTGAAATTAATTATAAACACCAAGTGGTTGAAGTCACGATCGATCCCAATGCAACTGAAAATCAAGTTGAGTTTGAGGCAATTGCCATTCCGCGAGCGATTCAATTACATAAAATAAAAGGTGAACTCAATGACGTCATGCAGCGACTCAAAAATCTGCCACAGGGCGCTATAGGCTCTATTGATCATCGTGAATATATCGATATTGAATACCACACAGCAACACCTCCCCAACCGAATCTTAGACAACAATTTGAAGATGCCTTGCCTAAAGATCGTTACCGTTTAGTGCGAATTTCAAGACAATATTTATCTAATGAAACCAATGCTGAAAGCGAATCAAAAATTAATTTAGAACCACCGACACCCGAAAAACTGTTTCAACAAATTTGGGAGAAAAAAGGCTATAGCGTTGATGATGAAGTCAGCAAAGACTTTTTAAGCTTAGTTGCTGAAGCACAGAAAAAACTTGAAGATGATCAAACAGTTTAAGGATTTGCCATGAAAATTTTATCCATTCGACTAAAAAATCTGGCATCTCTTGCAGGTGAGCATTTTATTGATTTTGAAAGTGAGCCTTTAGCACATGCTGGATTGATTGCCATTATCGGAAAAACGGGTGCAGGTAAATCCACCATTTTAGATGCGATGTGTCTTGCCCTATTTAATAAAATTCCGAGACTCAAAGACAGTGATGGCAAATTGTTAGATGTAGATGGTTCAGAATTGTTAACCAACTCTCCTCTCACTGTATTACGTCGTGGTACTGGTCATGGATTTGCTGAGCTGTGCTTTGTCGCACAGGATCAAAAACATTATTTAGCACGTTGGGAAATTAAACGTGCCCGTGAAAATGCCAATGGTAAATTACAAAGTGTACAACGCTCATTGAAATGCCTCACCGATGGCGTGGTTGTCGCAGATAAAACCAAAGCCGTCGAAACGCACATTCAACAAATTACGCAGCTCAGTTTTGAACAATTTACGCGTGCGGTGCTTTTGGCACAATCCGAAGTAACCGCTTTTTTAAAAGCACGTGATAATGAACGTGGTGAACTCTTAGAGTACCTCACCAACTCAAGTATTTTTGCCAAAATTGGGCAATTGGCTTTTGAAAAAACCAAAGAAGTTCGCTTACAACGAGAAAAATTAGAAAGTGTTTTAGGTCATATTGAAATTCGTTCTGATGAAGAAATCGCTGAGTTACAACAGCAATTCCAACAGTTACAACAACACGTGCAACAACTTGAAAATGAAAAAAATCAATTCAGACAACAACAGCAGTGGTTTGAACAACGCGATAAAATCAATAAAGACATAGCGTTAAAAAAACAAGACTATGATCTGCAACTTAAAGCGCAAGAAAACATCGCCAAAGATCGCCAATTACTGAGTCAATTAGAAACGTTTGCTGAGATACGCCCTATTGTTTTTCAACAACAACAGTTGCAAAAAACTTTGCAACAACTCGCGCCACAAATTCAACAAAAACATCATGAATTTAGCACTTTAACTACTCAATTTGAGCAACAAAAAACGCTTTATACACAAGTAGAAACAACACTCAATCAATTTCAAGATTTCGAGCAAAAGCATCAAACTGAACTGACACAAGTACGCAAGTTTGTGCAAGAACGTGACTATATTGCTGAAGAATATAAGAAAACCAAAATTCGACTGACTCAATTGGAAAGTCAGCAGCAACCACTCATCGAGCAACAACAACAGCTTGAACAAAGCATTCGAAACTTGAGTGCGCAACATACGGCTTGCTTAGAACAGTTAAAACACAGTGCCCAATACACGCCTTTGGATAAAGGCTTAAATGCCCATATTCAACAACTCAAGCAATTTATTCAGCAATATCAAAAAGTAGAAAACACGTTAGGCTCTATTCAACAAGCACAGACTCAACTTGAGCAAGATCAAAACACATTCAACAATTTAGTTATTCAATTTGGCGTAACCCAACAAATTGAACAGCGTATTGAGCAACAGTCGAAACTAAAAGAAACCCAACAAATTCGCATCAATCAATTGGATGCAATTCAACAAAAACTTCAGCATTATTTTGAATTAAAAAATGAAGTGCTTACGCAGCAAAACAAATTTGAAGCTCTACAAAAGCAAGTTCAACAGCTAGAACAATGCAGCAAAAAAACTGAACAAGATTATCACGCTGCTAAAACTGAACGTGAGAAACTACAACTGGTTTTGCAACAACAACGTCTATTACATGCTGAAAATATTGAACATCTACGTGCTGAACTCAAGCACGGTGAAGCCTGCCTTGTCTGTGGCAGTACTGAACATCCTTATCGTGATGACGAGAGCCAAATCTCTAAAACATTATATGCCTTACAGCAACAACAAGAACAGCAAGCGATTCAACAGGAACAACAGCTTTTCCAACTTTGGCAAAAAGCTCAACAACAATTCACCCAAAGCCATACTGAACACAATCAATTGCAACAGCAGTTGCAGCAATTGCATGACAAATTAAAAACCCACGATCAACTGTTACAGCAACATTTATCACAGTTGAATATTCAACTCGATTTCAATCTCACTGAGCATGACCTAAATGAAAATAGCATCAAGGCTAAGATGCAAACATTCGTTTTAGAAGCATCACAGACTCAACAGCAGCTTGAAAAGGAATTACAACAACTTAACCAAGCCAATAAAGATCAGCATGTGCTTCATCAAAACATTCAAAATACGCTTCATCAACTTCAGACCGTAGAGCACTTACAGCAACAGATTCAACATATCGTAGACTGTCTCAATGCTGACGATAAAATGGCTTGGTCAAAACAAGGTTTGTCATTCTCACAACACGTATTACACGCATTGCAACAACGTAGCCAACAACTAGAGCATGCAGAATCGCTCATCAAACAAAAAGACCAAATTGATCAGCAGTTGAATGTATTAAAGACCAATTTGGCAGGACTCACTACGCAACAAGCAGAGTGCGCGCAACAATTAAAAGACATCGAAATTAAAGGCAAACAAAATACGGATGCTGCTAATCAACTGATTATAACGATGACAGGTTCAGCTGAAATCAAAGCCAATGAATGGTTACAACAGCATGATCAACAACGTCAGCAATTACAGAACCAGTATCAGCAGTTAAAGCAAAGTTTTGAACAAGCTCGTCATAATTATGAGCAGCAGAAAAATGTGCTCGAACAACTCAAAGCACAACAGAAACAGAATCATGATTCTCTTGAACGATGTAAAACTGAAATCACCAATTGGTTAGCTCAGCAGCAAAATTTTGCAGAAGATCAACTCAGCGAATTACTTGCGATTTCATCAGCTCAAGAACAACAGATTAGAAATGCAATACAACAAGCGGATCGTGCTTTGAGTGAAGCAAATTCTGCACTGAAAACCATGCAAGAACAGTTGAATGTACATCTTCAATCAGAACCCAATATTCAGATTGAACAACTCACTGAATTGATAAATGCCAATCAAGAAATTTTGCAACAGACAACAGAGCAACGTGATCAACTTAAACTTCAATTGGAAGTGCATCAACAAAATTTAGCCAAACAAAAACAGTTTGTGGATCAGATTCAACAGATCCAGCAACAAGAACATCGCTGGAATAAAATTTCTAGCCTTATTGGCGACTCAAAAGGTAAAGAATTCCGTGATTTAGCTCAGCAATATAATCTCGACATTTTGCTTGAATATGCCAATCAACAACTGGCGATGCTTTCTCAGCGCTATACCTTAAAACGTTTGGATAATTCGCTGAGTCTTGCAATTATTGACCATGATATGGATGGTGAAACCCGTTCAGTTGCTTCTTTATCTGGCGGAGAATCTTTCCTCACTGCCCTCGCCATTTCATTGGCGATTGCCAATATGGCATCAGGTTCGATGAAAATCGAATCGCTGTTTATTGATGAGGGCTTTGGCACCTTGGATGCATCATCCTTACATATGGTGATGAATGCGCTGGATCAACTGCAAAGCCAAGGACGTAAAGTCATTTTAATCTCGCACATTCAGGAAATGCATGAACGTATCCCTGTACAGATTCAGGTACAACCCATTGGTTCAGGTTCAAGTCGGATTGAAGTGGTGGGGTGAAAATAACAACCTTAATGGAAATTAAAGAAATGCAACATGATAACTTATTCAAATTAATATCTATCTTTAAACGTATGTCTGATCAAGAACTTACTGAATATGTTTGTTTACACAACTTAGAAACGGAATTATATGCTGTACTATGCGCAAATTTTTTTAATCCGTCTTCCTCAAATGAAGATCATACTTATTTCAAAAAATTGACAATAGAATTATTACTTGAAGAATCTCCTCTCACCCGTTGTAAGTGGTTTTCTTCAATTAAACAAGCGATTGATCAACATGATTTAGAATTTAGCTAGTTACAATTTCTGAGTAAAATTATGAGTTAACTAATTTTATGATGGTTGAATTATCCTGCAAAACAAACCGAATGAATATCAATAAAGCTGTTATTTTCGATCTTGATCAAACTTTACTCGATAGAACAACATCTCTGATCAATTTTTTAACTTGGCAAACGAATTACTTTCGATTAGTTCCTAATCAAATCAAACAACAATTTATCCAACGCTTTCTTGATATGGACGATAATGGCAAAGTTTGGAAAGATGTTGTTTATGAGAACTTAACTCAAGAGTTTATGATCAAACATATTTCTAAAGAGCAACTATTAGAAAGTTATATCAATGATTTCAATAAATTTTCATGTTGTTTCAGAAATGTTGAAGAAACGATTCTTGATCTTAAACAAAAAGGTTATTTAATTGGATTAGTCTCTAACGGGAAAACACCATTTCAAGAACATAATTTCTATGCTTTAGGTCTAACTGAATTCTTCTCAAGTATCATCGTTTCTGAGGCTGTAGGACTTCGAAAACCAGATCCCACAATTTTTCTACTATCTTGCAAGCAGCTTGGTGTTCATCCACAAGACTGTATCTTTGTCGGAGATAATGAATTAGCAGACATACAAGGCGCCAAGGCTGTCGGAATGAAAACTATTTTCTTTCATCCCAATTCAGAAGTTAAATCAATAATTTCTGACGCTAACCTACATGATTACGAAAATTTCAGTGAGATTTTAGAGCATTTAAAATTGTGATTGCACTCAACTCTTACTTGAATAATCCCTCTTCCCAAACAGTGCTGTACCTACTCTCACCATGGTTGAACCCGCAGCAATCGCAGCATCCAAATCGGCAGACATACCCATACTCAATGTATCCCAATCTTGCTGTTGTGCATGTAATGATTTGACTTGATCAAATAAAGTTTTAGCATCAGCAAATGCAGCAACGTTATCAGGTGCTGGAATCACCATCAAACCACGTAAACGTAAATTTGGTAGTCGGCTGATTTGCTCTACTAATTCAGCGACCTCATTTGGTTCACAACCATCTTTAGAGTCTTGTCCGTCAATGTTAACTTGAAGACAAATATTCAAAGCTTGCTGACCATCTAAACGCTGATTAGACAATCGCTCTGCAATAATGAGGCGATCTACGCCATGTACCCAATCAAACTTTTCAGCTAAATGTTTAGTTTTATTCCGTTGAACATGCCCGATAAAATGCCATTCAATTTCTAAATCTTGCAGTTCCTCAATTTTTCCCAACGCCTCTTGAAGATAATTTTCACCAAAACTACGTTGCCCAGCTAGATACAGCTCTCGCAAACTTTGACTCGGATGTGTCTTTGATACAGCTAACAATTGTACAGATTTTAGATCACGCTGAACGTGCTGGCAGGCTTGTTCTATTTGCATTAGTACGTGTTGGCGTTGTTGTTGGAGTAAATTCATTGACACAGTTCTCATTCACGACATCTTTTTTTGTATAACCACAATCAGAAGTCTTGGTAAGCTTCGGGGAAAGTCTTATATTATTCTACAAAATAATGAATTACTTTTGATTGTTTCGGGGAAATTATGGATATCACAGAATTACTCGCCTTTTCAGTAAAAAATGGTGCATCGGATTTACACCTTTCGGCGGGAATGCCACCTATGATTCGTGTAGATGGTGAGGTTCGCCGAATTAATCTACCAGCTCTAGAGCATAAAGATGTCCATCGTCTTGTTTATGACATCATGAACGATAAGCAACGTCGTGATTTTGAGGAAGATCTTGAAACTGACTTCTCTTTTGAAGTACCCAATATCGCACGTTTCCGTGTCAACGCATTCAACCAAAACCGTGGTGCGGGTGCCGTATTCCGTACCATTCCATCCAAAGTTTTAACCATGGAAGACTTGGGTTTAGGCACAATTTTCAAAGAAATTTGTGATTATCCGCGAGGAATCGTATTGGTCACTGGACCTACAGGTTCGGGTAAATCGACAACTCTCGCAGCAATGATTGATTACATCAATGAAAATCGTTACGACCATATCCTAACGGTTGAAGATCCAATCGAATTTGTACACCAATCAAAAAAATGCCTGATTAACCAACGTGAAGTGCATCGTGATACCCATGGTTTTAACGAAGCATTACGTTCTGCACTGCGTGAAGACCCTGACATTATTCTGGTCGGTGAGATGCGTGACTTAGAGACCATTCGCCTTGCACTCACCGCAGCGGAAACAGGTCACCTTGTATTTGGTACACTGCATACCACCTCAGCAGCAAAAACCATTGACCGTGTGATCGACGTATTCCCAGCCGAGGAAAAAGACATGGTTCGTGCCATGCTCTCAGAATCATTACAAGCGGTAATTTCTCAAACCTTATTGAAAAAGAATGGCGGCGGTCGTGTGGCAGCACATGAAATCATGATCGGGATTCCTGCGATCCGTAACCTCGTCCGTGAAAACAAAGTCGCACAAATGTATTCTGCGATCCAAACAGGAGCGAACTATGGCATGACGACTTTAGATCAAAGTCTAAAAAGTCTGGTATCTAAAGGTCTTATTAGTCCACAAACCGCACGTACAGTTGCAAAGCAACCAGAATCATTCCTATAAAAAATATAAAACAGATTAGAGAAAACATATGGATTTTAATGATTTACTCAATTTGATGATTCAACAAAACGCATCTGATTTATTTATCACTGCGGATGTTGAACCATCTATGAAAATTAACGGGCAAATTGTGCCTGTTTCTAAAACCAAATTATCTGCTGAAATTGTGGGGCAACTTGTCAATTCAATTATGAGTGACAAGCAACGTAAAGAATTTGCAGATACACGTGAGTGTAACTTCGCAATTACTAACCGTGAAAAAACAGCGCGTTTTCGTGTCAGTGCTTTTCAGCAACGCGATATGCCTGGGATGATTTTACGTAAAATCGAAACTCATATTCCGAGTATGGACGATTTAAAACTGCCTGAAGTACTCAAAGAACTTGCCATGACCAAACGTGGAATTATTATCTTTGTTGGCGCAACAGGTACAGGTAAATCTACTTCCCTCGCTTCAATGATTGGTTATCGTAATCACAATTCCAAAGGACACATTATCACCATCGAAGATCCGATTGAATTTGTGCATCAACATGCGGGGTGTATCGTCACGCAACGTGAAGTCGGGATTGATACTGAATCTTTTGAAGTTGCATTAAAAAATACACTTCGTCAGGCACCAGATGTTATTTTGATTGGTGAGATTCGTTCACGCGAAACCATGGACTATGCGATCGCCTTTGCTGAAACAGGTCACTTGGTCTTGGCAACGCTTCACGCCAACAATGCCAACCAAGCCCTAGATCGTATTATTCACTTCTTCGAAGCCGATCGTCATAGCCAGTTGTATATGGATCTGTCACTTAATTTAAAGGCATTGGTCGCGCAACAATTGATCCCAACACCTGATGGAAATTCACGTCGTGCTGCGATTGAAATTTTGATCAATACTCCTTTATTGGCTGACTATATTCGTAAAGGTGAAATTCATGAGATTAAAGATCTGATGAAACGCTCTCGTGAATTGGGTATGCAAACCTTTGACCAAGCCCTATTTGACCTCTATAAAGCGGGACAAATCACTTACAAAGATGCATTAAAGCACGCAGACTCACCAAACGACTTGCGTCTCACCATTAAGCTTTCTGAAGAAGGCGCAGATCAACTACTGAATGCGAGCCGTAACATTACCTTTGATGGTCAATAATTAGACATAAAAAAGGAAGGTTTTTGTAACCTTCCTTTTTTAATTGTTCATGTTTAGTGAACTCATTCATTTTTAACGAAATTAAGCTTATTTTTTACGATAAGCCTCTTGGCATTCACTATCATTACAATAGCCATAAAGATTTAAAGAATGTCCAGTGAGCGTGAAACCGTGCTGATCAGCAACCGCATGCTGCTCTCTTTCGATAATATCATTAGTAAATTCAATCACTTTATTACAGTTCAAGCACACTAAATGATCATGATGATCTTCTTGCATGATCTCAAAAACAGAATGATTATTTTCAAAATGGTGACGCTGAATAATCCCAGCAGCTTCAAATTGTGTTAACACTCGGTAAACCGTTGCTAAACCTACGTCTTCACCTTGTTCAAGCAAAGTTTTATAAATATCTTCTGCACTTAAATGGTGTTGTTTTGAATTTTCTAATAATTCCAAAATCTTAATACGAGGAAGGGTGACTTTAAGTCCAGCTTTGCGTAAGTCTTGATTGGAAATAGGCATGAAAAAAGGTCTCTCAACAAATCTTAAGTTGGAATAGGAAATAGAGTTTAGATGCAGTATGATCTATCCTTGGATCAAATGCATCATCATTTATCAGGATAGTGTAGCAAAATGCAAAAAATCATGCTGACGTTATTCGTCACTTCAGTACTAAGCGGTTGTTCAGTCTTCGGTGTTTATAAAGTTGACATTCCACAAGGAACGCCCTTAACCAAGGCACAAGCAGCACAAGTACAGGTCGGCATGAGCTTTCAGCAAGTCCGTTTCTTGTTAGGCAGTCCAACAATTTCAGACCCTCTGAATCCGCAACGTTGGGACTACATCTACAACTATATCCCAGGCACTTATGCAAAAAAAGCAAAAATTCCTGCTGCGCATGGACAACATCTACAAATTTACTTTGATGCAAACGGTAATGTTGAACGAATCGAAGGTTTAGATACCATCCCAGAATCACAACCTGGTCTACCAGCATCGAAAGAAGCGATCTTAACTGCACCTCCACTATAACGGCTTCACCATAAAATAAAACCCCTCATCGAATCATTCATGAGGGGTTTTATTTATCAGCTTGATTGCTTGAAACGATTGCCTTTTATAAATCGCCCCACGGGATTCTGTGCTGCACGTTTACGCCGAATATCTTTGGGGTTGATCGTTAATGCCCTATAGATTTCTACGCGGTCACCGACTTGTAATAATGTGCTTGTTTCAGCCTTCACGCCAAAAATGCCAAGTTGCAAAGGTTCAGGTAAGACAACTGCATGAGCCAGTTCACTTTTCTCAATTGCATCGATTGCAGTCATTCCATCTGTGAAATCGACTGCAATATGAAATTGCTGCTCTGGTGTCGCATATGCAACCCAAACCTGTCTAAGCTGTTCCATTATATAATTTGCCCAATGACTGCAATCATGGCGATAACAATAGAGATCGGCAATACTAAACGTACTGCTATACGCCATAAATTATAAAATAGCTCATTACTAAATCCCATTGCTTTACGTAGATGGCTAATCTTCATCACCCAACCAGCGAAAACAGCGTAAATCAAACAAATTACTAAGCCCCATAGCATCAACCCAAGATTAAAGAACTGCTGTAATTGTGGCACAAACCAAACGGCAATCGCTGCAATAATGACTGCCCATTGGATGACTAAAGCAAGTTGGCGCTGTGCCAATTGTTCTTTAGCGAGTTGTATCAGCAACGCAGAGGAAACGATAGCTGCCAATACCCAAACTAAAGCAGGGATTTGTGCTTGAACTGAGAAAAATCCAAATGCAATAACTGCTAATAATTGTGCGATCCAAATAGGTAATACAGCAGTGGTCGCAGCAGATTGTTTCTTCACTTCAGACAAACTACTTTGCCAATACAAGCCCAAGCCCAAGCCACTTGCCACTAAAGCAAGAACAGTTGCATTGCCCCACTCTTTGAACTCAACACTCGTCCAATACCATGCTGGTAGCTCAGTCCCCACTACGTTTGCAAGGATAAATGCTGCAACCACACTAAGCGCGGTCAATGCAAGTAACCATTGACGAGGAACAAAAGAAAGGCCAAATGCAATTACAGCCAAAATAGCAAAAATGATTTGGCTTGAAAGCTCCGCTGCAACGTGTTGATTGACCACACCACTTGCTGTCGTTAAAACACTACCTGCAAAGAATGGAACAAAAACAACTGCTAACCATCCAACAACACGCCATCGTGGTGAAGCATCTGCGTCACGTGTTAATGCGGAGAGTGCCTGTAATGCAGTTGTTTGTGATCTTTTTGCTAAAGCAATCTCTAAATAACCAATCGGCAATGCTAATAAAAACATTGTTCCTAACCATAACAGCCAAAAATCCAGTTGACGATCAATCTGGATACCCACTGTAGGCGCTAATGTGGTAATCATGACAAAAGATAAGCAAAACGCCATCACTGGAGCAAACCAGCGTGACAGAGTTGTGTCCTGCATAATGCAATCCTTGAAAAATCTTTGAACTCATTGCAGTTCTTTATGGAGCTTACAATGAAATATTCAATCTATTTTGCCTTTCTCAAGCTTGAAAATCAAAACAAAAGATATCGAAAGAAAAAGCAAACCACCTTAACGATGATTTGCTGCGCATGATTTATTATTAGATTTAATTAGCCCCCTTATTTTCACTCATATTGGCCTTTTTATTTTTCTCTCATTAAGGGGGCCTTTGTTATTATCTTATTGTTATGAGAAAAAACGAGCAAACCAGTTTTTGCCTTTTTTCTTTTCATTTTCCTTAATAATTCCAAGCATATTTTCCTTTACGGCCCCCACATAATCGGCATCATCATGACGAATATGATTGATTAACCATTTAGATAAAGCCTCATGCAGCTCAGCTTCAATTTCATGCCCCAATTCAAAGCGCTCTCGATATACTTCTATCTTTTTGATAAATAAATCATGTACGCGTTTATGTGGTACACGATATTTATAATTCGCTTCTTCTTGTAAGCTTTCTTCGAAAGTAAAATGAGACTGCGTATAATCAATAATATTATTGAGAACTTCTTTAATTTTTACGCGATCATTGCAATGCTTTAACTCATCGATTTGATTAATATAATCAAGGATACGACGATGCTGCTCATCAATGACTTCTATACCTGTATTATAATCCACAGACCATTTCATCCCCATAATCCCCCAAAATCAATGTTATTGATTGAATAAGAACATAATATCGGCAAAATATAAAATAAAAACAAAGCATTTTTGTCAGATTTCATATATTTTTCAATTAAATAAATTAACCCCTTGTTTTATATTTATTTTAATTTTTTCACCAATTAAAACACTCAAGTATTTTTTAACCAGTTATGTTACATATCTATATAATTTTATTAAAAAAACTAACTAAATTACTCGGTTATAACCGAGTAATAAATATCAAATCACTCAAATAAATGGTGATTAATAAAGATCTGCTTTGGTTATTCGTTTTAATGCTGGATTTTCAGCTTCACGGATAAGTCTATCCACACGTGTTAAAGCATGTTTAATCGGTTTACCATGCTGAAATAAAATCATTTCACCTGCTTGAAATGCTGTCCATGTTTCATTATGGGTCAACGGTTCAGTGGTAATCACCGCAACTCGATCCTCAGGGGTCGTCACCTCACTAAAATCCACTTCAACATCTAAATCAATCAAATGTGCATTTTGAAAAGGATATTCACGTACCAGCCAATGAAGTTTAGTGGTTGCATAACTAAACAATGCCTGTCCGTTGGACAAGCAAAAATTAAAAGTCCCATGTTCAGCAATTTGAGGCGAAATACGCTCTAAGAGCACAAACAAGTCCTCTAAACTTGGCTCAGTATATCCAAAGGTCTCAACCATTTGATCCAATAAATAACAAAACGCAAGTTCACTATCGGTATTTCCTACGGGTTCAAACCGACCACTCAAATGAGGATTAAAATCATACAAATCCCCATTATGAGCAAAAATCCAATGTCTCCCCCATAGCTCTCGCAAAAAGGGATGTGAATTTTCTAATGTGATTTTGCCTTGTGTCGCTTTACGAATATGCGCAATCACGTTACGTGATTTTATTGGATAGTTTCGAACCAAGTCGGCTATCGGCGATTCGACTGCCGACTGATTATCTACGAACAAGCGGCATGCTTTATCTTCAAAAAAAGCGATACCGAAGCCATCACTATGATCAGACGTCACCCCAGCTCGTTGAGAAAATCCACGAAATGAAAAAGTGATATCTGTGGGTGTGGCGCAATTCATTCCTAATAGTTGGCACATATCTTTTTAACTTTATAACATCTACACCTATTGTGCATGAGGTATAGATCGCTTGTAAATCTGAATATGTGCTCACTATAGGATTGAGAGCGATATGCACTTATCGTTGCACCATCTTGTTCATAACGAAAGACGTTGCAATCTTATTCACCTCTAAAAATACAAAATAATCTAAGCATTTAAAATGTTCATCATAAAATGCTTCTTTAGAAAGCTTAGATTGCATCCCCAAATAGGTTTGGAACAGTTTCGGCATACGCTCGTCTTGCGGAAAACTAAAATCTGGGCGTTCAGGCTCAAATGCTCGTTTAGAACGGATATCAATTGTTTGATGATCTGCCAGTTGTTGAATTTGACGATGGGTGTAATAGGCACGAGCTGTATTGTCTTCGAGATGGATACTTACACAACCCATCAAATATTTTGCACGCATCGACCAAAGCACCTTTGGCACCAGATTTAGCCACAAAGTCGATAATGCTTTACCAGAACGAAACTTTGGGTGGACACACGTTCGCCCAATTTCCAAGACACTTGGTAGATGAGACAAATGAGGAACGATTTCAAATTCTTGAGCACTATAGCTTTGCCCAATCTCATAGCCTTGGAATAGTTTTAGTCGCGTATAAGCAACAATTTCACCCGTCCATTTTTCACGTAATACCGCGTGTTCACAACCAAAATCATAAAGATCTTGATCCAATCCATCTTCAAATGACATGCCAAATTGATGGCTAAATTGTGTTGCTCTAAAACGTTGTACTTCTTGTAATTCTTTTAAATTATCAACCCATTCAAATCGAAATTGATTTTGAGCTGGTTTTTGACGCAATGGTAGAGTCAGTGTATGACGGTATTGGTTTAATTTTTCTAGCATAATGAAAGCTCCTTATGACTAGAATTACCTTAAATCGTATTAATGACACTTTAGTGAATGAAAAATGAAGAGATGATGACTTAAATCCGAGAGAAAATTCTCATTAAGTATTCACCATCGCAAAGGCGGCATGAATGCCGCCCATTTGGTTACCTTGAAAAATAATAAAATTCTTATACACAAGATATTTATTCTTACATAAGTGGTTATATAAACCTTTCAGAAATCAATGTTTCGCCCGATTGGTAATCAAAGTCCCGACCCCATGATCTGTGAAGATTTCCAAAAGCGTTGCATGCGGTACACGTCCATCTACAATATGAGCACTCACAACTCCACCTTTGACCGCATCTAATGCACAGCCTACTTTAGGAATCATACCACCATAAATCACACCTGTTTCAATCAAGCGATCAACTTCTTGTGTGGTTAATCCAGTCAATAAGTTTTTATTTTCATCCAATACCCCTGTGATATTGGTCAATAAAATCAGCTTTTCTGCACTTAGCGCTTCAGCCACTTTACCTGCAACTAAATCAGCATTGATATTGTAGGTATTTCCCTCTTCATCCACCCCTAAAGGTGCAATCACGGGAATAAAATCACCTTGCGTAAACATTTCTAATACATCTGTTTTTACACCAGTGACTTCACCTACCATCCCTAAATCGATTTGAGAAACTGAGCCATCCGCTTCCTGTTTTTCCATCAACAACTTACGGGCACGCAGTAAATTACCATCTTTACCAGTCAAACCAATCGCACGACCACCATGCTGATTAATCAAGTTCACAATCGATTTATTTACGCTGCCACCTAACACCATTTCAACAACTTCCATCGTTGCTTGGTCAGTCACACGCATTCCATCAATACGATCAGATTCTTGTCCAAGACGCTTTAACAGCGAGTCAACTTGAGGTCCACCACCATGCACGACGATAGGATTTAATCCAACAGTCTTCAACAACACAATGTCACGAGCAAATGAACTTTCCAACTCTGGATCAGTCATGGCATTTCCGCCATATTTAACGACCAACGTTTTACCAGCAAAGCGTTGGATATACGGCAAAGCTTCAATCAAAATTTTTGCTTTATCAATGCCGATATGCTCGTATGGCATGAATCTCTCCTTCTTAAGACTGTGCGAGTTCTTGTGCAATTTGTGGATATTGATCCTGCAACATAGAAATAAACTTCTGGCGAATTTCAACTAACCGATCTGGATGATCTGCATCAAAACGAACGGTAAAGTATTCACCTGTATTGGATGCTCGAATAATGCCAAAACCATCGTCAAAATCAAGCCTTACCCCATCAATTTTACTTAATCGTGCGGCCAAACGATTACTGATAATCTCAATATTATTTAAAACTTGTTGCGGTGAAGCATTGTGTGTGCTGATGTAAATATCTTCTGTGCAATAACGTTCTGGAAAAGCAGCCAATAACTCAGATAAACATCTTGCCTGAGATTGACCCAAATATTCCATCACTCGTAATGCTGCATATAATCCATCATCATAGCCAAAACCACGTCCATCATTAAAGACATAATGGCCTGCGTATTCTCCACCAAATACAGCATTACCATTCGATTGTGACAAATATGAGCGCAGGAAGCTGCTACCTGTACGGATCATTTTAGCTTGTCCGTTAAGTTGTTCCACCGTATCTGCCACCATCCGAGAACACTTTACATCGAAAACAATTTCTTTATGCGGATGCTGCTGCAAACACATCTGAGCAAATAACGACAATAAGCGATCAGGACTAATAATGTGTGCTTGCTCATCAAGTAACACCACACGATCCCCATCACCATCCAATGCAATCCCTAGATCCGCATTTTCAGAAATAATCGCCTGCTGTAATTGT
Organism: Acinetobacter sp. ATCC 27244; assembly: GCF_000156555.1. NCBI lineage: Bacteria > Pseudomonadati > Pseudomonadota > Gammaproteobacteria > Moraxellales > Moraxellaceae > Acinetobacter > Acinetobacter sp. ATCC 27244. The sequence goes on along the minus strand of NZ_GG665949.1, from coordinate 18,668 downwards.
TTTAAATGCTCAGCATGTGATGGATCTGGTGCATGATCAGGAAAGTGTCCATTTGCCTCACAACGCAGCGCAATAACATCACATCCTAACTTCTCTAATACAGACTTCGCGCAACGACCAGCAGAGCCATGTAACCCATCTAAAACAATTTTCAGAGGCTTCGATAGATGAATATCGCTTAGCAAGGCTTGTTGATATTGTAAACAATACTGAGGAATGATCTTATGCAGTTGATCTAAGTTTTGGATTTCGATGATCTGATCTGTGAAGCCTTCGGCGTATAAACCGACTTGTTGTATCGCTTCAGGGCTTGGCGGCTCGCCTTTTAAAATCCATTTAATGCCATTGTCAGATTTAGGGTTATGACTGGCCGTCACCATAATGCCATTACCTGCATAATCACGTGCAATATAATACATCATCGGTGTTGAACAACAGCCGATATTGATTACTTCCAATCCCTGATGCTCAAATATTTGCTGGATAATATTGGCATAGGTTGGACTAGTTAAACGCGCATCGTACCCTATTACGATTTGCTTTTGGCCAGCTTCGGTATATTGTGCTGCCAAAGCTACAGCAATTGAACGAATAATCGTGGGGGTAAGATTAGTCAGTTTTCCACGGATATCATAAGCACGAAAAATATTCAGAGGAAATTTATGTTTTATGTTCACAATAAGTCCCTATTTTTATATATCAAAATTATTGCAGAAACAAAATACTATTAAGAAATTCACTAACCCTTGTTGAGAAAAATTAAAATAGTTGGTCAGCTGCTTTGTAATACAAAACTACAGAACAATCAATATGAAAAATGCAATGCTTTTGGACAAAGCATTGCATTTTAAGTGATAAGTACGACAAATTACTGTTGGCCTGTATGACCGAAACCACCCGCGCCTCGTTCGGTCGCAACAAATTCATTCACTTGTTCAAATTCAGCCTGTACGACTGGAACCAGTACGTATTGTGCTAAACGTTCACCGGGCTCTAAACGGAAAGTCGTCTGCCCACGATTCCAGACAGATACCATCAGTTCACCTTGATAGTCAGAATCAATTAAACCGACCAAGTTCCCTAAAACAATACCATGCTTATGACCCAAGCCTGAACGCGGTAAAATTAGACCTGCAAAGTTTGGATCTTCAATATAAATTGCCAATCCAGTTTTAACTAAAACCGTTTCTCCCGCAGCAATCTCAATCGCTTCATCCAAACATGCACGTAAATCTAAACCAGCTGAACCATGAGTTGCGTATGCTGGCATTGCCCACTCTTGACCTAAACGCGCATCTAATACTTTAACTTGGACTTTCATTCCATCTTCCTATTTACAATTTTCTAACGTTTCAATAAAGCTTTTAAGTTGGCAAGATACTGCTGTGCTTGCTCTTTTGGATCTACATTCGGAGCAAGTTTCTTTTTACGCCCATGCCATTCCAAATCATCTTGGGGCAATTCATCCAAGAAACGACTTGGCGTCATTTGACGCATTTGACCACCATTTTTACGTTGCTCTGCCAAGGTCAAGGTTAAGCCTTGACGGGCACGGGTAATCCCCACGTACATCAAACGGCGCTCTTCTTCAATAGTTTCTGAAGCAATCGAGTTCTTATGCGGTAGAAGCTCTTCTTCTAAACCGATCATATAAACATATGGAAATTCCAAACCTTTGGCTGCATGGAGCGTTAATAAGTTGACCTTATCCGTATCTTCCTCTTCCTGCTGTTGCTCCAACATATCGAGCAACACCAGTTTGCGAATCACACTCTCGATGTTCTTCTCATCTACGTCATCAGTACGATTAATCAAATTTTGAATACTGGTATAGAGACTTTCAATATTGTCGATTTTGGTTTTTTCTTGTGCAGGGGTTGCCGCCTGCTCACGAACGTAATCAATATAGCCAGCTTCATTGATCATCTGACGAACTTTAGGAACTGGCTCATCATCATCGAGAAGTTCACGGGTGAAAGTTGCAATAAAATCAGCAAACTCGTGTAATTGTGTCGCAGCTTTCTTTGGTAAGACCATCGACAAACGCTGATCTGATGAAGCCGTTAACAACGATAAAGTATTTTCTTGCGCAAATAATCCCAGCTTTTCTAAAGTGACAGGACCAATTGCACGTTTTGGCGTATTAATGATACGTAAAAATGCACTATCGTCCTCAGGGTTAATGATTAAGCGTAAATAGCTCATCACATCTTTAATTTCAGCTCGAGCAAAGAATGACTGACCACCAGACAATTTATATGGGATCTGCATTTGACGTAGTTGTGTTTCTAATACACGTGCTTGGAAATTACCACGATACAAAATTGCGTAGTCTTTCCAGTTTTTGCCATTCATCAACTTATGCGTGATCAAATCTTTCACAACGCGTTCTGCTTCATCATCATCATTTAAACACGTGATGACACGAATATTTTCGCCATGCCCTTTGTCACTCCATAACTTTTTATCAAAGATATGAGGGTTGTTTTCGATTACAGCATTCGCCGCTTTTAAAATTCGACTGGTAGAACGATAGTTTTGTTCAAGCTTAATCACTTTTAAATTATGGAAGTCATCTTTCAATAACGCCATATTTTCAGGTTTTGCACCACGCCATGCATAAATAGATTGGTCATCATCACCTACCGCCGTGAACTGCCCCATGACACCGACTAAAAGTTTCACTAAGGTATATTGGGCAGTATTGGTATCTTGATACTCATCGACCAGTAAGTAACGAACACGATTCTGCCATTTATCACGAACTTCGGCATTTTCCTGAAGCAAGCGCGTTGGCATCACGATCAAATCATCGAAATCAACAGCATTGTATGCACGAAGATTACGTTCATATAATTGATACAGATGCGCAAGCTGTACATCTTCTACAGTTTCACAAGTTGAATGTGCTTGCTCTGGCAAGATCAGATCATTTTTCCAATCTGAAATTTTCTTCATGGCCTTCGCAATCAATTCTTTACTTTCTGCACCAGACATATTGTCTCGCTGCATCAAGTCCATCAAAATGCGTTTACAGTCATCTGCATCTAAAATAGAAAAATTAGCTTTAAGTGGTAAGTTTTTTAATTCTAAACGTAATAAATTCAAGCCAAAGGTATGAAAGGTTGAAACTGATAATCCTTTGGCTTCTTCACGCGACAGTAGTTTACCCACACGTTCTTTCATTTCACGTGCAGCTTTATTGGTAAAGGTCATCGCTGTAATTCGATAAGCAGGGATTCCACACTGTTGCACTAAAAAAGCAATTTTGCGTGTAATCACTGAAGTTTTACCCGAACCTGCACCTGCAAGCACCAACAATGGCCCCTGAACATACTTCATGGCTTCAAGTTGTTTGTCATTCAATTGACTGGCAGATGACATCTTGTAATTCCTCTCTCGTTTCCGAGCCTGATTTTCCGAGCACAATTATAGACATCTCTTTTTTATAATCCCAATAATAAATCTTGGGATATGTATAAATTATGATGATTCATCCAATTGAAGCGCCGCAGCTTGTCGTCGGTATTTTTTTCACATAAAAAAACCACCCGAAGCTCTTTCTAGTAGAAAGTGTATAAAATCAAAGAAAAATGTAATTATAACCTTTAATATCAATTTGTTATCTTACATTTTTCTTTTTATATATGTATAAAATAAATATACAAAAGCTGTGATCCTTTCCAAGACTACAATTGATCTAGAATTTTTTTAATAGCTAACACAAATCCAGTTTTAAATAATGGTCGTTCATTCTCATCTTTTACAGCGCCATACTTTGAGACTGTCCAACCAAGTTGTGCCATTTTATTCTCGTCAATAGCATCTTTTAAAGCTTCAATATCAC
>NZ_GG665949.1:10878-14181 GCF_000156555.1 Acinetobacter sp. ATCC 27244 | reverse complement strand
GGTAATAGTAGACTATCTAAGGTAGATAAGACTTGTATCCCTTGATGCGCTTGTTCTGCGCCAATGTTTTGATTAGGGCGCATATCAACAATAACTTCAGTGTTTTGTTTAAGAATATGGTTTTCAGCTTTTAACTTTTTTCTCTCAGCAATGATCTGACCAACCACAGCTCTCATCACAGGATCATTTAATCGTAACAAAAGCTCTGTATCTGTTGGTATTTCATTCTTTCTTGAATGAGGTATAGGAGGCTTTTTCATATTAGTATCTGCTTTGGTTGCCCAAGCATCAATCAGTAGACGAAAGTGTCCCCCTGTTTTATTGCGAATACTTACCTCGCCGATACCTCCATCAGCTTTTGAAACTCGACCAATAGTAGCAATAGAATAATCTTTCTCTTTTGCATTAAAGCGAGTTTCCAATAAAGTATTGAGTTTATTTAGTGAGTCTTGAGTTCTCTGACTCTTTCCAAATTTAAGATTTTCTAAAATTAAATTAATATCAACACTCATGAGATATCCTTTGGTTTTAAGCCATGAGGCGTTAGCTCTAAAATAGGTTGATTAATATTATTTTTTAATACTTGCATACCCGCATCAAGTAATTTGCTGTCTTGCATAAAATGCCCTAGCTCGAGATAATTTGAGACTTGTGTATATCCATCAAGTTTATTTGTTGGATTGGCTTGTAAAGCCATTTGACGCATCATCGCATTCGCTGAAATAAGTTGTTGCTCTTGATCTAACATTAAGAGTTGAGGACTATAGCCTTTAGACATCATAAATCGACTAAGATTTTGTGTTCTATTTTGAATTATTGGAGTTTTCTTAATATCATCAAGTATATCAGGATAGAACTCGGCATCTTCACAAAGTAAAGCGAGCTGTAAGAACTCAGAGTTAGTTTCTACAAAGCCAACTTTAATATCGTTTTCAGAACCAACGGCAACGAGTTTATTCGTAGTATCTGTTTCAGTCCGATCTTGTTCAATTTCAATTAGACGACGTATTAAATTAAAGGTCGCAATCCAGTCTTTTGTGTATTCATCAGCTTCAACCAATTGCTTTTCATATCTACGTTGAAGTACTTGTAATTCATTGTGTTGGGTAAATGGCTTGCTTTCATTTTCAGCTTTGTACTTAAGCTCATCCATAGCCTCAATCTCATTTTCTAAATTAACAGCTAGATTGGCTGCAGCATGGGCTTTATAGCTCATAAAATTAAGGTGAGCACAAAGTGCAGGAAGATAACGGGCATCTGTGATAAACCATCGACAACGGACACAGTTTTCTAAACCATGAGGCACAGAATCATAAATTCGGTTAGATGGATGAACTGAGTCTTTGAGTAAAACTCCGCCATTCCAGCAGCCTGCTACAGATTTACATTCATTTGAACGAACAGTATTACCACCAGCTAAACATAGTCCATGATGGCGATTTTCCCAACCTAAAGGATTTCGATTAACTAATGCCACCTCAATAGCTTGATCATTTTGATATGCCGTTTTGCATTGAATTTGACGCATTTCAGCATCTTTAAGGAATAAACGAAGATGATCTTGTGACTTGCTATTAAGAAGGCGTTCAGCTTCGGTCATTTTATCCTTCATTACTGCAGGTGTAAGTTTAGTGTAATAAACCGTCATAATAATGCGTGAATGACCAGCCAGTAGCTTTGATACAACAGGTATCGGTAGTTTCGCATCTATAATGTAGCTGGTAATGAGCGATACACGTAAACTATGTAAAGGGAACTCAGTTTTCGTCTTTGTTGCATGGTGATCTAGCCCATAATCATGCACTAAACGAAGTTTTGTGCCATCAGATAATGTCTCTCCCGCAACTAAAAGGTTTTTTTCAAGTTGTTGGAGCAGCTTATACCAAAGAGTGAAGATCGGTGCATTGATAATTGGTTTAGTTCTATCATCTTTCGATTTCGCTGATGCATCTCTAAATAAAAAACAAGAATGACCCATTGCACTTAATGATGCTTTTGATTTAATTCGGTTTATATGTTTTACCTCTAATGTTGAACAATCTACTAACTTATATATAGGATTGTATTTTTCTTGCCAATTACGCAACTTTTCAAGCCAATACAATACATCTTCGTGCTGCCATGGTATTTCATAACCCCGTTCAAGCTCATCCTTGTTCTGATCTGCAGTTTTATTGGTACTGATAAATAATCCTGTTGATTCAATACCTGTTGCATTATCTTTAAATTGTCGAAATACCCCTTTATTGCAGTAATTGAGAGCGAAAGTATGTGGATTTTTAATCCAATTCATATTTTCATAACGCAGTGTATCTGCCTCTCCCGAATCAAGCATACGTACTTGATAGGTACGTAGAGGTAAATGCAGTTTAATAAACAACACCATACTTGCTACAGGTGACCAGATTTGATAAATGGTAGTAATTCGACCTTTACGAGTTACTTTTTTAGCACGCCATACGCAATCTTTGTCATTTTTATCGATTAGATTTTTATTAACTTCAAACCAATTGCCTTTTTGAGTTGCACCTTGCCCCAGCTGTTGTTGTGCCCACAGCCAATCTGAAAAACTTCCTCGTGCTTTTGGACATAAGATATGACGTAAATCACAAATGTAGCGGTATGGTAGAGGGGTGTGCACCGTTTCAGTATCGTGAAATTTTCGTCTGGCTTTTGTAAATGGGTTTGAGTATAAATTAATCACTTTACCATCATCATTTTTCTCACTAAAATGCGTATCAAGCACCCAATCAATAAAATGTGTGATGTAATTTAATATCTTTATTGTATTAGCATTATCTTCTCTATTTGTCGTTTCTAGAATTATTCGTTTTAACTCATCAGTTGAAGCATACCAACCATTTTTTCCAATGAATAAGCCGATAACATCCATTGTAAATGGGACTGAACCAACAAGGTAAATATCAAAAAAAATGCATAAAGCTTCTAGTTTTACTGCTGTTCCTTTATCTTGTTTCGTTATCCATCCCTCAGCTAATTGTCGCCAGATTTCCCATTCCTTACCATATTTTTTTACAAGCCATTGCAAAGTCAGATCAGATTTACGACCATCATATTTTTTTCTTTTAACTATTATTTTACTAACCATGACGTTTTCCTAATTTTGGATGTTTTCCTGTAAATAAACCATCTAGGTCAATATCATTAAGACCATGTTCAGTTAATACCGCCCAACTAGGCGTACCAATTTGCTCTATTGGTTCTGTTGGATTTAGAAGTCGAAATGTCGCTGCATTTAGACTAGCAGTAACTTCTTTTATTGATGGAGTGGTATAGACTATT
>NZ_GG665949.1:8210-10192 GCF_000156555.1 Acinetobacter sp. ATCC 27244 | reverse complement strand
TATTTGGGAGTCTAATGAAGCATGATGTAAACATTTCTTAATCACAATTTCGTCTACACCAGCTCTTCGTAAGCGTCTTCCATAACTATGTCGATGAGAGTGAGGTGTGAGTCCATCAGCTTTACATGGCTTCAGCCCTATACGTTTTAAAGCTTGATGATAATTGTGATGGAAAGCATTGAGCGTGTAAGCATTGCCTAGATGTTTATGATGGAAACTTACAAAAGCATAGGGATGATTACGCTCTAAAATTGTCAAAAAACGGATGTAGTCTTGCCATAGTTTTGAAAATACCTCGCCAAAAATAGTTGGGAACCAATGTACCTCTAAGTATTGTTCTTTACTGTCAGTTACTCGGCTTTTCCAACCCACATACTTTTTCCCCATAAGGTCATTACGGGGGGATAATGCATATTTTTCTTTGAGGTAGGCTGCACGAGTTGTCTTTCCTGAGCATCCACGCCAATTGTTCGGAGCTTTGCCATCTTCTGGATGGTAAATACGAACCTTCACATTATTAAAATTGGATGGGTCAATGAGGACATCTTCGATCCATAAGTGCAAAGCTTCAGATTCTCGCAAACCACCGCCATGCATGAGCAGTAATATTAATTGATCACGAAGTACAATCCTGCGATCTGATGCTCCACCCAATCCATTAAAATAAAAAGATTCAAAATATCTTTCAGGGAATTCAATAGCATCCTGTGATTGTTTACCCAGCGGACGTTTGCCTTGAATGCTTCGAGCATAATGAACAGTACTATTGATATGTTTGTCTTTGATATGACCTAGAAAGTTATGTTGGTTTCTACGAAACCATGCAGCAAAATTAAGATATTGCGTCAAGTTGTCAGCTTTAATCAGTGGATTCATTGAAATCACACCATATTTTTCAGCTAACCAGTCAGTGATTTTACTAAGTGCATTAATATGTAATCGTGCTACCTGTTTACTGCAAGGTAGCCAATACAGCCCAGACGGATCTAATCCATCATCTCCAATAGTACCTGTATATAATCGACTACTAAAACTTTCAAATAAGGCTTGTGGTGAAGAAAAAGTACCTATATTCGCTGTCATATATTCAAGTAAAAGTTGAGTCGCGTTAATGTAATTATTAGTTGTTGATGGACTCATACCATCTCGCTTTAACTTCAATGCATATTCGACCAGAGGTTTTATTGGCTCTTTATCTTGATCAAGTAATACTGGAATCTCAGTAAAAATACCTGAATTATCATCCACGACTTTTGCAATGACTTTTACAATCTGCATGTTTTATCCATTAAAATATAAATTTAGGAAAATACAGAGCAGAAAGAATCCTAAACATTGATAAAATAACCAATGTCTTTTAGAATGAATTTGTCTTGAGATCCTAATTGATAGACAAACTTATAAAGACTCATGTTGACGCATGGGTCTTTATACTTTCTGCAATAAATTAAAAAATTAAGTTATTTCATACACTTTCTTCCTTCATTCCTAGTTTAATCGCAATTTGATGACTTTTTCCTCTTGATGGAATTCGATTATTGTTTAGAACTTTGTAAACTAAATCCACTGGGAAGTTATTATCTTTAGCCCACTGGGAAATAGAATACCCATCTTTAAAGAAATTATTTCGAATTTGCTCAGGTGTATTCATTTAAATGTTTAAACAGAAGAATTTGGAAGAAAAATATATGTGAAATTAATTTATTTCAATATTTTTTTATTTTGTAAATTTTATTTTTATGTTGATTCCAACAGGTAAAAGTTTTTAAATTAACTCTATTAAACCTTCAATGGTTTTAAGCTTAGCATAAGAATACTGTTGGCTTAAACTTATTTTATTTTTTAGCTTAAAATACTGAGGAGCTAGTTCAGGGTATTTTAAATATAATTCATCAATAAATTTATTTTGAAGCTTAAAATCTTCTAATTCTTTGTTAATTAATTTCTTTTCATTTTGAATTAGTTTATTGTAGTTTTTAGCT
>NZ_GG665949.1:0-7857 GCF_000156555.1 Acinetobacter sp. ATCC 27244 | reverse complement strand
ACCTTTTCTCTAAACCCGTATAGTTTTATAGTCTCACTATATAAAAATACTCTGTCATTATATCTCGAATATTCGACACTTAAAAAACCATTAGATGTTAAAACCCTTAGTGCATTGTACATTTGCTGCCTTAAACTCTTATCTTCTAATTGGTCCAAATGTTCAATATTTAACCAAAGAATTTTTGCTTCCCAGTTTTGAATTTTATTTTCCAACAATATTTTTACGAAGTAGTCTTCAAGCGGAAGGTAGAAATCAAACATATGAAATTTCATCAAAAAAGTAAATGAGGATTATAGTCCGTGGATATATAATCCTCATTTGGTGATATTTCTGTTTTTTGAACAATTGGTTTCAAATGACAGAATTATCAATTGCAATTGGTCAGTTAATTCGCAATAAAAGATTAGAATTGAAAATTACTCAAGAGTCTTTAGCACTTCAATGTGGAATAGACCGTAGCTATGTCGGTCGCATAGAGCGTGGAGAAGTAAACATTACGGTTGAAAAGCTCTATGAGATTGCAGAAATACTCAAGATTAATCCCCAAGAGCTGTTACCAACATTAGAGTCTTAATTTACAGCACTTTTTTCTTTAATATCAAAAGTATCCTTTAATGATAAAGCTACACTGGCTTTACTTCCCCAATATGCGCAGATTGGAATAAAAATCACAAAAAATGTCAGGACTATTAATCTCCAATGATCATAAGACTCTTTGCTAAAGTTCCAGTTTTTAATTGCAGTTTCTAACCAAACCAATTCAAAAATAATTGCACTACAATATGAAATTGCAGCTATTACACAGATCAAGATATTCGCTTGTTTAATGAATTCAATCGTTGATTTTTTACGCGTATAGAACAGTTCAGCATTTTCGTTCTCAATTTTTTGCTCTATAAAAAACCATGCAAAATTTAAGTCTCGAACTTTATCTCTAAAATCCCACGTTTTCTTGAAACTTCTAATGATGAGGCTGTAATGAAATTTTCCTGTCCCTAAATATTGATTGGTTGCATTCTGTAATTGCCAGTTCTCTTTTGATGGCTCACTCACATATTTATTGTATTCATCCGTTTCTTCACGAATATTCTTAAAACCATTTCTTTTTAAAGTTTCTCTAAAATCTCTTGAAAACAGCCATTTGAAACAAAAAACAATCCAGCTTAATCCTAGGATTGAAACTATTACGCTTACCCATTCCATATTTAAACACTGCTTAATTAAATTATCCCTATATCTAAACAAATGGTTTAAAAAATAAACAGTGCTTACTATGCTCACTACGACACAAGATGACGTTGTACTTTTGGCCTTATAGCTTTTCCCCTGCAAATCTAAGACAATATATGTAAAGAAAATTTGAGAGTCATCTACGTGATTACAGGCGAAATTAAAAGTAAAATTGACCAGATTTGGGATGCATTTGCAAGTGGTGGTATTGCCAATCCTTTAGAAGTTATTGAGCAAATGACCTATTTGCTGTTTATTCGCCGACTCGATGAAATTCAGATCACCAAAGAGAAGAAAGCTAACCGTTTAAAAAGAGAAGTTGAGCAACCGATTTTTACTCCTGAGCAAGACAACTTACGTTGGTCAAAGTTTATTACTTTGGGTGATGCTGCAACACTCTATAACACCATGGGAAATAAAGTTTTTCCTTTCATTAAGAGCTTAGGTACAGAGGATAATACTACCTATAGTCATCACATGAAGGATGCACGTTTCACTATTCCAACACCAGCATTACTTACTAAAGTCGTTGATTTGATCGCAGCAGTACCAATGGATGACAAAGACACCAAAGGTGATATTTACGAATACATGCTCGGTAAAATTGCCTCAGCGGGTCGTAATGGTCAATTCCGTACACCTCGCCATATCATCAAGATGATTGTGGAGCTAATGTCGCCAAAGCCAACCGATACCATTTGTGATCCTGCGTGCGGTACAGCAGGCTTTCTCGTAGCAGCAAGTGAATATCTCAATGATCACTACAGCACTGAGATTTTTGCCAACCCTGAAGCAGCAAAGCGTTTTAGTGAAGAAACCTTCTTTGGTTATGATTTTGATAGCACCATGCTTCGTATTGGTTCTATGAACATGATGCTGCATGGTGTAGAAAACCCACGAATTGAAAACCGTGATTCTTTAAGTGAAGTGCACTCGCATATTGAAAGCAAGTACAGTCTGATTCTTGCTAATCCACCATTTGCAGGTAGTTTGGACAATGAAAGCTGTGCTAAGAATATTCAAGCTGTTATTAAAACTAAAAAGACTGAATTGCTATTTTTAGCGTTGTTCTTACGGTTGTTAAAAACTGGTGGTCGTGCTGCGGTGATTGTGCCTGATGGCGTGTTATTTGGTTCATCTACGGCTCATAAGGCATTACGTCAAAAGATTGTGGAAGAGCAAAAGCTAGAAGCGATTATTTCGATGCCATCTGGTGTATTTAAGCCGTATGCAGGTGTATCGACTGCGATTATGATTTTTACCAAAACCATGTCGGGCGGTACGGACAAAGTTTGGTTCTATGATATGCAGGCGGATGGTTATTCGCTGGATGATAAGCGTAATGAGCTAGACAGTTCAAAGCATGAGAATAATAACATTCCTGACATTATTGCTCGTTTCCATAACTTAGCATCGGAATCAGGTCGTAAAGCCACAGAGCAAAGTTTCTTGGTAGATAAAATTGATATTGCTGCCAATGGTTATGACCTGTCGATTAATCGCTATAAAGAAGTGGTGTATGAACAAGTGGAATATGAAGCCCCAAGTAAGATTTTGGCGGATTTAGAACTGCTTGAGCAGGATATTCTAAAAGGAATGAATGAGCTTAAGGAGATGCTGAAGTGATGAATCAAGTCTCTTTAAGTGATGTTTATTGGTTTCAAGAAGGTCCAGGGGTAAGAAACTGGCAATTTAAAGAGAGCGGTATTAAATTGCTTAATGTCGCCAATATTACTAAACAAGGAAAAATTGACCTTAATAAAACTGATCGCCATTTATCTACAGAAGAAGTCGATTCTAAATATCAGCATTTTTTGATTGATGAAGGTGATCTTGTTATTGCAAGCTCAGGTATTACAAACGACGAAGATAATTTGCTGAGGACAAAGATTGCCTTTATTGAAAAGCAACATTTACCTTTGTGTTTAAATACCAGTACTATTCGTTTTAAAGCTAAAGACGGAGTTTCGGATTTAAAGTTTTTAAAGCATTGGTTAAATTCGCTAGAGTTTAGACAACAAATTACGAAAGAAGTTACTGGTATAGCCCAGAAAAATTTTGGTCCATCACACTTAAAAAAAATTAAAATTTCGCTCCCACCACTTACAGAACAACGCCGAATAGCCTCTATTTTAGATCAAGCAGATGAGCTACGCCAAAAACGTCAGCAAGCGATTGAAAAGTTAGATCAGCTTTTACAAGCCACCTTTATTGATATGTTTGGTGATCCTGTAAGTAATCCTAAAGGGTGGGATTTAAGATATGTTGGTGAAATAAGTGAATCTAAACTCGGGAAAATGCTAGATAAGAAAAAACAATCTTCTGAAATTGATCAATATAAATATTTAAGAAATGCCAATGTTCAATGGTTTAGATTTGATCTATCTGATGTATTCGAAATGGAGTTTAATGAAAAAGATCGGAAAAACTGTGAATTGAAATTCGGAGATGTTCTTGTTTGTGAAGGTGGTGAACCTGGGCGTGCTGCAATATGGAAAAATGACTTAGAAAATTGTTTTTTTCAAAAAGCGTTGCATCGAGTTCGCCTAGATATGACACAAATACTACCTGAATATTTTGTTTGGTTATTTTGGTTCTATTCAAAAAATGGTGGGTTTGACGATCATATTACAGTGGCAACGATTGCACATTTAACTGGTGTTAAAATGAAAGCAATGCAAATACCAATCCCACCTCTTTCATTGCAAGAAGATTTTCAACAAAAAGTCAATGAAATTGAAGTATTAAAGACAACACTTGAAAATTCTAGTAAGTTATTTGAAAGCCTATTTTCATCACTACAAAACCAAGCATTTAACGGCACTTTATAAAATTTAATTTAAAAGATAAGGGAATATATACATGAGCAACTTCTCGTTTTTAGAACCTGAATTTAAAAGCTTAGCAGCCACTGCCAAAGAAGCTGAAAAGCTCGTGTATATTTCCCCACAATTTGCCCTTGCTGCGGCTCGAAACTCGCTCGAAAACCTTGTACTGTGGCTGTATCAATACGACAAAAAACTGACCCAACCTTATGATGCATCACTGCATAACTTACTCAATGACATCAAATTTAAAGACCTGATTCCACCCTATATTTGGGACAAAATGGATAATATCCGTATGGTCGGCAACAGTGCCGTGCATGGGAAAAAGTTCAAACAACTCACTACCGAAGAAACGGTAAAACACATCAGCCATTTATTCCTGATGTATGTTTGGTTTGAACGTAATTATGGCTCACCATCCAAAGACCGTTCACAGCAGCTTTTATTTAACCCAAAACTGATTCCAAATGCTGACAATACTCAGCAAATAAGCGCCAACAAAGAGCAACTGCAAAAAGAAACCGAAGCCAAAGAAAAACAATTTGCAGAACAACATAAAGCCCTACGTGAATTAGAACAACGACTGTTTGAACAATCTGCAAACTTAGAAGAACGTGAAAAACTACTCGCTCAAGCCGATACAGAACGAGCGCACATCCGTCAGCAAGTTGAACAGGCTAAAATTGCCAACAGCAAAATTGAAGATCATACCGACTATAAAGAAGACGAAACCCGAAAACTTAAAATTGACCTCTTGCTTGAAGAAGCAGGTTGGGTAATTGGAACAACTGTTCGAGAGGAAGTCCCAGTTTCTGGAATGCCAAGTCCATCGGGTAAAGGTGCTGTCGATTATGTGCTATATGACAACAATGGCTTGCCTTTGGCGGTGGTTGAAGCAAAACGTACATCAACTGATCCAGATATTGGACAGCAACAAGCTAAACTCTATGCAGACTGCTTAGAACAACAAACAGGACAACGCCCTGTCATTTTCTATACCAATGGCTATAAAACCCGAATCTGGAATGATGTGCAAGATGGTCCACCACGCTTAGTACATGGTTTTTATACGCAGGCAGAACTCAAACGCCTGATCGAAAGACGTAAGAACAATCCTGATCTGAGCAGCTTCCCGATTAATGCAGAAATTGTTGAGCGTTATTACCAAACTCGTGCCATCAAAGCCATACTTGCAGCATACCAACGCAAAGAACGAGCTGGCCTATTGATTATGGCGACAGGTACAGGTAAGACTCGTACTTCAATCGCATTGGTCGATGTGCTAATGAAAGCCAATATTGTGCAAAAAGCTTTGTTTCTTGCAGATCGTACTTCATTGGTCAATCAAGCCTTTGATAAATTCAAAGAACATAAAAAAGATGCTTCATTTGTTAATCTGCTTGAAGATAAAAACCAAGTCGGTCGTGTCTACTTCTCCACATATCAAACCATGATGGGCTTGATCGATGAAATGAATGCCGATGGTACACGTAAATTCGGTACAGGCATGTTTGACCTGATTATTGTTGATGAAGCACATCGCAGCGTTTACCAAAAATTTGGTGAAATTTTTAAATACTTCGATAGCCTACTTGTCGGTTTAACTGCGACACCACGCGATGAAGTAGATCGTGACACTTATGCACTGTTTGGTTTGGAAAGTGGTGTGCCGACTGATTACTATGACCTCGATCAAGCTATTGCCGATGGCTATCTTGTGCCACCTAAAGCCTATTCTGTTCCTCTTAAATTCATGCGTGAAGGTGTGAAATATGACGAACTTTCAGAAGAAGAAAAACAACATTGGGATGAGTTGAATTGGGGAGCCGAAGAAGCTCCCGAAGAAGTTTCAGCATCCAAAATCAATAAAGAGCTGTTTAATTCAGGCACGATTGATTTAATGCTCAAACACTTGATGGAAAATGGCATTAAAACCGAAGGTGGAGATCGTTTGGGTAAAACCATTATCTTTGCCGTCAATCAAAAACATGCACAGTTTATTGCTGATCGCTTCAATGAAAACTATCCACAATATGATGGCAAGTTTGCCCGTGTCATTACCCATGCTACTAAGTATCCACAAAGCTTGATTGATGACTTTAGTAAGAAAGACTTGCCTGAACCACAAAACTTGGATGACCTTGCGATCGGTACGTTACGAGAACACATCTCTAAATTACCTAATCAACTTGAGCCTGAAACATTAGAGGCCAAACTGTTTGATATGTTGTGCTACAACCTAGAAATGGCGGTATTAGAACAGAACAATACAGCAACTCAAAGCTATGCCAATAAAGTGATTGAAATTGCCTCTAAATTGGAAACTAAAGAAAACATTCCTATTGTTGCAGAACAGATTGCACTAATCCAAGACATCCAAACTGTAGAGTATTGGAAAGGTATTACCTTACCTATGCTTGAATCAATGAGAAAACGTATACGTGGTTTGGTGAAACTGATTGAGAAATCAACTTCAACCATTGTCTACTCAATGCTAGACGATAAAATTGGTGAAGCAGTAGAAGTTGATATCCCCGTGGTATCAAGTGGTGTCAATCTCGCTCAGTACCGCAAGCGAGTTGAAAGCTTTATTAAGGCCAATGAGAACCACATTACCATAGCTAAGCTGAAGCGTGGTTTAGCCCTGACACCGACCGATCTAAGTGAGTTAGAACGCTTTGTTTTTGAAGCGCAAGAAGTAGAAAGCAAAGAAAGATTTGAAGCATGTTTTGGGACGGAAAAACCATTACCTCTTTTCATTCGGTCTTTGGTCGGTTTGGATCGTAAAGCTGTACAAGAAGCCTTTTCAACTTACTTACAAGGCTCAACCTATAATGAAAAACAAATTCGCTTTGTTGAAATGATGATTGAACATCTCACTCAAAATGGCGTGCTCGATGCTGCACAATTGTATGAACCACCATTTAATCAGATTCATTACGAAGGGATAGATGGTGTATTTGCAGATGTGGATGTTGACAACATATTTGGAGTTGTTGACGCATTTAATGAAGCGGTGGCTTAGATAATAAATTAATTTAGAGGGGACGGAAATGAAAATTATTAGTGCGAAGATTAGAAATTTCAGAAAGTTAGAAAATGTAACATTGTCATTTGATGAAAAAACTACAGTAATTGTTGGAAGAAATAATACAGGAAAGACCTCCACAGCTGAGATTTTTAGAAGTTTTTTATCAGGCAATAGTCCTAATTTAAAATATGTAGATTTCTGTCATTCAAGTCTTTCTAAATTTATGGAAGCAACTAATATATTTGGAATAGATTCAAAGAATGAAACTGAGCTTAGAAGTCTAACACCATCTATTGATCTTGAACTGGTAATAGATTATACGAATGATGCTGATGACTATGGGATACTTGGTGATTTCATCATTGATTTAGATGAACATCTTTTTAAAACGAAAATATTGATTACTTATAGACTTAAAGATGGTGAAATTTTTAATTTTTATACTGGATTAAATACTAGTGACCAAGCTTCATTTTATTCAAGTTTAAAGAAACAAATAAATTCATCTTTTGAGGCCATTGCTTTTGTGGTAGATCCTAGTAACGAAGAAAACAGATTAAAAATTGATTTCTCTAAAATACGAAAATTACTTTTAGTTGGAGTTATTAATGCTCAACGTGGATTAGATGATGAAACTTACTCTGATAGAGATGTATTGGGTAAATCACTAGGAACCATGTTTAATAATGCAACAAGTGCTAATGCTCCTGATGAATTTAAAGAAAAGTCACAAGAAATACAAAATGTCGTTGATCAATTACAACT
>NZ_GG665950.1:314574-357640 GCF_000156555.1 Acinetobacter sp. ATCC 27244 | reverse complement strand
CCATGTTTACCATGGAAACTTATGCAAAGCAGAATCTTCAATTATTGAGTCAAACAGTCCTTGAACGAATTCAACCTGCTGTGGTATTTAAAGATAAAGGAACCATAGATCAAATTCTTTCCGATTACACCACAAGTCATGCCATCCGCAGCATCCATGTTTATGACGCTCAAAAGCAGTTGCTTGCAGAAAGTAGTAAAACCATTGAATACACCTCTTTTTTGCAAGATTTGCTCGACAATTGGTTCTTACACGATCCTGTTCAACTCACAGTAATTCATAATAAAAAGCAGGTCGGTGAACTCGTACTTTATGGCAGCTCTGAAAATATTTTGCATTTTCTTAAAACCATTATCATTGGATTAGCCATTTCAATGTTTTTTATCGTGATCGCCTTATTGTGGTCAGTCAATCTAACCTACCGTCAGATCATGCAAGCGATCAAGCCACTCACTCACATTGCACAACTGGTGAGTGACCAAAAAGCATATAATTTACGCTTCCCAAACAATCATATCCGTGAATTCCAAAATTTAAACACTGTTTTTAATGAGCTACTTGAGGAAATTCAAATTTGGCATACACATCTTCAAAAAGAGAACCATCAACTATCATTCCAAGCACACCATGATCAATTAACAGGTTTACCTAATCGTCATTATTTTTATGATGAGTTGAATAATATTTTTGATAATCCTCAGTATCGTCACAACTCAGCATTGTTATTTTTAGATAATAACAAATTCAAAGCAATCAACGATCAATATGGTCATTTGGCTGGCGATGCTGTTTTAACTGAAATGGCATCTCGCTTAAAACTCTCTGTTCGCCATGAAGACTTCATTGCACGCTTAGGTGGAGATGAGTTTGCTATCATTCTTCATGCTATTCACCAAGCAGAACATTTAGAGACAATTGCAGACACCATACTTGCAAGTTGCAAAGAACCTTTAGACTTTAATGGTCAATCCATTCATTTCAGTTTTAGTTTGGGAATTGCTTTCTCCCAGTTCGCTGAAAACCCAGAAGATTTGGTCATGCAAGCTGATCAAGCCATGTATAAAGCTAAAAACTTAAACCCTCATTGGTTTCTTTATAAACCAGAAAATTAGGATATGTTATGCGCACACACACACTTAAAATTTCATTTATTGCGTTACTCTGCCTAACATTGGCTGGATGTTTGAGTTTTGGCCCACTAAAGTATCGCCAAGTCAAAATGTTGAAACAAGAAGGTTTCGTTTTAACAGATGAAGGCTGGAGTTTGGGCTTACCTGAACGCTTACTCTTTGACTTTAATAAGTCAGACATCAAGCCAGAACATGCAACTGAGATTGCTCGTTTAGCGAAGCAACTCAATAAATACGATTTACAAAAACTAAAAATTGTCGGACATACCGATGATGTCGGCAATCCAGAATACAATCAAAAACTTTCAGAGGAACGTGCTCAAAGCGTTTCTATGATTTTTGTTAATGAAGGCTTTAAGCAAAATAATTTAACAGTGATTGGTCGTGGTTCTAGTCAACCCTATTTGCCAAATACCTCAGAGGAAAACCGTGCGAGCAATCGTCGAGTAGCTGTGATCATTATTCCTTAATTTCTAGATCACTCTTTCCCCAAAAAGCCAACTCATAGTCAGTTGGCTTTTTATTTTTAGATGAGTTCGATAATATCGATAGTGGGTGGCACTCTAAATCGAAAAGGCACCCCAACCATCCCTGTCCCGACTGTTACAAAGACATCAGCATGCTCATGCGAATAAAAACCTTTTTTATGTCCTAAAATTGAAACCTTTTTCATAATATAGTTGGTTACCCAAGGTAGCTCAATTTGACCGCCATGCGTATGTCCAGACAGCATCAATGGACGCATAGGTAATTCGGGCACCATATCAACAGTATCAGGGTTATGAGATAAAATTAACCAGGGTTTATCTTGGGGCAGATCAGGCAAAAAGCGCATATTGGCTTTACCAGCCCACAGATCACCAATACCAATAAGACGAAATTCGTCAAAATCAACAATTTTACCTTCGATATCTATCACATCGTTTTGCGCCAGTGCTTCACTTAAAAGCCCTTGAATAGGTGGTCCTGGATATTGTTCATCATGATTTCCAGGAACAGAATAAACAGGAGCCTTAATTTTCTTTAGGACCTCAAGTTCATAAATAAGTCGATTTTCTGGTTCATAGGTCCAATCCCCAGCAACGACAACCAAATCAGGTTGCTGCTGATTTAACTTTTTAACAATACTTTTAAGTTGTCGCTCATGCCCTGAGAATAATCCAACATGCAAATCTGCAACCAATGCCACTTTAATAGGACGCTTAAATTCCTGTGTAGGATTTAAACGAAACTGATGCTGTTTGACATGAATTTGATGTGGCTCAATAAAGCGTGCGTAGACCAAGACGCTACTCAAGAGAAAAACAAAAGCGGTTTGATGGATATTATAGTACCCAGACCACCCCGCATATAAGCTAAAAAACCACAGAGGTACGAGTAAATAAGAGAGATAAAAAGCAAGCAAATGCACAAAAGCTTTAAATGGATGGATGGTCTCTGTACGTGACTGGTGAACCCATGCTTCGATAAAGGCCCAAAGTGCTAAAATCGCAAAAATAAGATAAAAGCCAAAAATAATAGGATCTGAATTCGACATTAAAGCCCTCTTTCAATTTACTCAGGGACAGAGGTTGCATCTTATATTTATCTTTTTCGATGAAATGGTATACTCAACCCAACCTTTAATCAGTAACGATTATGACGCAATTTTCTCATTTAAATGGCAAACATACAAAGATAAGTACAAGTACTTACAATAAAAACATGCTTGCGTTTTCTTGTGCAATTGCCTTAACCATAAGTGGATGTAGTACTTTACCCCAACATAAAACACCATCAACACCCTCTATAAGCATTCAAACTGAACACTCAGAAACATCACTGGCTCAGGTCATCCAACCTCTACAAGCCCAGCACCCTGCACTGACAGGCTACCATGTATTATTTGAACCACTAGAAGCCTTATCTGCACGTTTAAGTCTGATCGATAAAGCAGAAAAAAGCTTAGATCTACAATATTATATTTGGGATAACGACAAAGTTGGAGCTCTTGCTTTACATGCACTGATACGTGCAGCTGATCGTGGAGTCAAAGTTCGACTATTAATCGATGATAACAATGCAAAAAAAACAGAAGGAATTTTTTTAGCTTTGGCTCAACATCCCAATATTGAGGTTAAGTTATTTAATCCTTATCGGTTTCGTAAATATCGTGCCATAGATATGGTGCTCGACTTAAAGCGCATCAATCGACGAATGCATAACAAAAGTTTTATTGCTGATCACCAAGTTGCATTGATTGGTGGGCGTAACATGACGAATCAATATTATAATATCAGTGAAAATTTCCAATTTTCTGATGTCGATGTCATGCTATTTGGCACAGCGGTAAATGATATTTCAGCATCCTTTGATGACTATTGGAACCATGAATACGCTTATGATGTGAGAGATATCGTTAAACAACGATCACATCGCCTTAGCTATGAAAGCTTAAAGCAGCAATTAGATGAACATTATCAACTTGCCACGGTGCAAAACTACTTAGATATTACCAATCACTCACAGACCATAAATGGTTTAATGAATCAACGCATTTCACTCGACTGGGTCAAAGCAGAAGTTGTCAAAGATTCTCCAGATAAAATAAGAGCAAAAGCCAAGAAAGAAGAACATTTAAATTTTCAATTGATCAATCACCTCGAACAACCTGAAAAGAATATCGATCTCATCTCCGCTTATTTTGTACCAGAAAAGAAAGGAACGAAGGTTTTAACAGACTTGGCGCAAGATGGAATTGAAGTCAGAGTTCTCACCAACTCATTTAAAGCCAACGATGTTGCCGTTGTTCATGCATTCTATGGAAAATATCGTCAAGAGTTACTCGAAAAAGGGGTTCAACTCTACGAGTTTTTACCTGCAATAGACAAAAGTGATTTAGATAAGCGGACGGAAGAACTGGCCAAAAAAGCAAAAGTGAGTCTTAAAGGTTTAAGCCGTTCTAGTTTGCATGCAAAACTAATGGCACTCGATGAAAAGCAAGTTTTTATTGGTTCTTTTAATTTCGATCCTCGCTCGGCATATTTAAATACCGAAATCGGCGTTCTTCTGAATAGTCCACCACTTGCTCAAGCCGTACACACCACCATGGATCAGAACCTTACCAAATTTGCATACAAATTAGTTTTGGATGCAAATAATAAAATTACATGGCAACGCCAAACACCCCAAGGCCCGATTATCTACAGAAAAGAACCAAAAATGAAATGGTGGCAAAGAGCTGGTATGAAAGTCATTTCATGGCTTCCAATTGAAGGATTTATGTAAGATCATCTTCAGGCAATACTTTTAAAACTTTACGGTGTAACTTCTTCAGACCTTCACGCATCTTTAAATCCACTTCTTTGGTTAAACTATCCACCGTATGCCCTTCAACCGAGATTGCAGGTAAAGTCAATAAATGCGCTGTGACTCTTGGCATTTCCAATACACGTTGTACATGTTCAACAAAAGTCATAGCACCAATGAATGGCGCAACCATATCTAGCTCACCTTGCTGATTGACATAGCAAATGACACAAATCTGCACAGGTCGTTGAGCTTCTATCGCCGCACCTAATAAGCGACCATGCACTTTTTTAACCTGACGACCATCTGTAGTTGTGGCTTCTGGAAAAAATAAGACAGGAATATCTTGTTTTAAAAAATCTGTAATTTGCTCTCGAATACGCAGTGAGTCACCCGAGCCTCGCTTAATAAATAAAGTTCCACCACCTTTAGCTAAATTACCTAAAATAGGCCACTTTTCTACTTCAGCTTTCGCCAAAAAGAAAATACGTGCTCCTGAGCCGAGTACCGCAACATCTAACCATGAAATATGATTACTAACCCACAGTGAAGGTTCTCTAGGTATGCTGCCATGCACTTGTACATCTAGATTAAAGACCTCACATAATCGTCGGCAAAAATATTGAACATATCGAGTATTCACAGGATTATTCGGATCTTTGTAAAGACCATGTCGATAAATCAGATAAAATCCTTCACCAATGGTTTCTAAGCCTGCTGCTAGTTTTCGACTATATAAACTAAATTTGGAAAGTAAATTTAATGGCGCGCTGCTTTTTGCTGTTGATACTTCTTGAGTCATAAATCATTAAAACCATCGGATCAGTAAAACACTGAACATGTATACATTGAATTAATCAAGTTATATCACGCTCATATCCTCTTATAAAAGTTTGTGTCATAACAAAAACCGAATGTAAGCATAATATTTTTCAATTTTAAATGGTTTTATAGATTGATTATAATTTAAAAATCGAATTTTCAAATTAAAAGGTGAGCAGATGAAATCTCAAGCAACAGCATCTACGTCACAAACCACTGTACCTTACGGTTATGCTTTAAGAATGTTTATTGGCTGGTCAATCTTATATTTTGGAACATTGGTAGGATTTATAGAACTTTTACGCAGTAATATTATATAAATCTACTCAGTCTTTGCCCTTTACTTTCAGTTTGTTCTAGAATAAGACTTTGAGACCAAGGATTTATAAACAGCGTGGAAAATTTTGAGCAGCGTCAGCATAGTGAACGAGCAATTTTGGTCAGTGTTTCCGTTCAACTTCTTGATGATCTTGATGCTGAAGAGTTCCGATTGCTCGCTCAATCCGCAGGTGCTGAAATTCTTGAACATGTTTCAGTTCAACGTCAGAAACCTGATCCAAAATTTTTTATTGGCTCAGGTAAAGTTGAAGAAATTGCGGAATTAGTTAGAGCACTTGATGCTGAATTGGTGATCTTCGATCACTCATTATCTCCTGCTCAGGAACGTAACTTAGAAAAAGTTCTAAAATGTCGTGTCATCGATCGTACAGGCTTAATTTTAGATATCTTCGCCTTACGTGCCCGTACACATGAAGGTAAATTACAAGTTGAATTGGCTCAACTCAAGCATTTATCGACTCGCTTGATTCGAGGCTTTACAGGCAATCTAGAACAACAAAAAGGTGGCATTGGTCTACGCGGTCCTGGTGAATCGCAACTCGAAACAGATCGTCGACTCATTCGAGTCCGAATTACCCAACTTAAAGATAAACTTATTAAAGTACAACAAACCCGTTTACAAGGTCGTGCCGCTCGCCAAAAGGCAGCGATTCCCACCATTTCCTTAGTGGGTTATACCAATGCTGGAAAATCAACATTATTTAATATTTTAGCGAAAAGTGATGTCTATGCTGCTGATCAACTCTTTGCAACACTAGACCCGACCTTACGCCGACTTGAGTGGGATGGTATTGGTACAGTTGTACTCGCTGATACGGTTGGGTTTGTACGTAATCTACAACATGATTTAGTTGAATCATTTAAAGCAACTTTAGAGGAAACACTTGAAGCAACACTCCTTTTACACGTTGTCGATAGTAGTAGCCCCAATATGCCTGAACAAATCGAAGCGGTAGAGTCAGTTCTAAAAGAAATCGGGGCAGATGCACCTATTTTGCATGTCTATAATAAAATCGACCTGAGCGGTGATACTGCTAAAATCACCTATAAAGCACCCGAACTACCCGATCGCGTTTATCTATCTGCACATTCAGGTCAAGGATTGGATTTACTCAGTCAAGCAGTACAACAATGTCTGATGGGACAGTTACAACAATTTGATTTAGTCCTCAAGCCTGCTTACGGTAAACTACGTACACAACTTTACACTTTGAATGTTATTCAATCAGAACATTATGATGATGAAGGTGACTTGCATTTATCCGTATGCATCGCCCCTCACAAGTTAGAACAACTGATTAAACAAGCACACTTACCACTCGATGAAATTGTCGGAGCAAAGTCGTTCTTATTTCATCGTGTTTTAGAAGAGTTCGAATCTAAACAGGAATAAGTCGCTGGGGCTCGCTTCTCGTGCAAGCGTAATAACACGATTCATCATTGTTATAAACATGGGTAAAAGAGAACATGAAAGAAATCGATTGGACAGCTTGGTTTTACACAATTCTATTAATTGTTGTATTTCGTGAAGGAGCTGTCGCCATCACCACTTTCTTTCAACATCCAGAACTCGGTAACTTGGTCGGGCTAATTAGCCTACTTAGCGTGTTATTAATCTGGAGAAAGTTTAGAAAAATTTCTAATCGTCTGATTGATACCAACAATAGAATCATGAAAGAAAGTTCTTTTGCATTTTTACCGATTTGTGCAGGGTCCTTAATCATGCTAGTTCATTTGGGTAAAGAAATTCCTGTGTTTTTATTTATTCTCACCCTAAGTACTTTATTGCCATTGTGGATTTACGCCAAAATGGCGAAACGTTGGTTATAGGAGTTCGTATATGTTTATGGTTATTTACGGATTCGTGATCACCTTGGTTAGTTATTTGATTGCTAAGCCTCTCAATAAAAAAATGCCTCAAATTCCATTAATTGTATTTGCCATGTTTATTGTGATTGGTTTATTAGCCGTCCTAAGAGTTCCTTACGAACACTACATGGATAACGTGAATGGTATATTTAATCATTTACTAGGTTATGTCACCGTCGCTTTAGCGATACCACTTGCTGCAATGCGCTATGATGATTTACCAATTAAATCCATGATTGGAATTTTAGGTTTTGCCAGTATCAGTGCTGTCGCTTTACCTATGAGTCTTGCTTATTTGCTACATATGTCTGAACCCACAATCATGGCCTTTGCTACACGAGCAGTCACCACGCCTATCGCACTAAACATTGCAACTTTACTCCACGCACCCTTGATGATGGTTACCCTGATTGTAATTTTATCGGGCGTTATTGGCGCTGCTTTTTCACCTTGGATCTTAAAACATATTCATGATGAACGTGCTTCTGGTTTAGCATTGGGCCTTGCAGCTCATGCGATTGGTACAGCTCAAGCATGGCAACGCGGTCCTGTTGCAGGGCGTTATGCTGCATTTGGTATGGCGGTGAATGGTGTATTTACAGCCATTTGGTTGCCAACATTTATTTTATCTCTATCATAATTTTTGTCACAAATCACATATTAATATTGAACTAGTTATTACAAATCACCCATAATAGAGCACTTGAACATTAAATGGATTTTTGATCATGGGGAAAAAATTAATAAGTGCTTTACTTTTATCAACAATCAGCAGTTTTGCCTCTGCAGTTGATATTACAGGACTCTGGCAAAGTATTGATGACAAGACGGGGGCGCCAAAAGCGCTAGTTGAAATTCGCCAAGAATCAAATGGCAGCTATGCTGGGAAAATCGTAAAGATTACACCTCGTACAGGCTACACACCGAAAGAAACCTGCGTAGATTGTCCTGCACCTTATACCAATAAACCAATTTTAGGTTTAGATGTAGTCACAGGTCTAAAATACAGTGAAGGTCTAAACTATACCAATGGTCGAATTTTAGATCCGAATACAGGTAAAATTTACAGTATGCGGGCTAAATTAAGTGCAAATGGCAAACGCTTACATTTACGCGGCTATCTAGGTGTATCCGCATTAGGTCGTAACCAAATCTGGATTCGTGCAGATTAACGATTAAAACAAACCCTCAGACAAAACAAAAAGCCCTATCATGTTATAGGGCTTTTTGTTTGCACGATTAAATTATCGTGCTTGTAACTTTGCATAATCCAACAGAACATTTGCCGCCTCTGTTACGAATGCTTCTTCCTCTGGTAAAGGTGGACGTTGATGTGCTTTCATCTTGGCACGTGCTTCAATTAAAGCATCAATGGAAGCTTGATAACTTTCCCAATTTGCATAAGGCTTTTGACCAGATGCTACACGTCTTTGATTTTCAGCCTCTAAAGTCTGCTTTTCTAAATCAATTAGTTCTGCACGACGCTGGTTAATATCTAATACGACCTGTTTCTGATCAGAGGTTTTCTGTGCAATTGCCTTTCTCGCCTCTAAATATTTAAACTGTGCATCCAAAGCAACACGCTCAGCAGAGAATTGGGATAATTTAGCCACATAAGGTTGAACCGAACCCTCTCGTTTGAATGGTGCTGTTGGAATCGTATCCCACTTCAACGCATTCTTCGCTTTACGTTCACCAAACTCCTCGTTATAAATATCGACAAGTTTGATATCTGGAATCACCCCCTTATTCTGGGTACTTCCACCTGTAATACGATAGAATTTACGTTGTGTCAGCGTTGCCTGCCCATAAGCTAACGAATCCAACTGAACCTGTGCAGTTCCTTTTCCTGTCGTAGTACTACCAATTACGATACCACGCTCATAGTCCTGAATCGCAGCAGAGTAAATTTCACTAGCCGATGCAGATGCTAAATTCACAAGAACAGCCAATGGTCCTGCATAAATTTGTGCACCACCATCTGTGTCCTCAAACACATTGACATTACCGTTGCCATCTCGGATCTGAACTACAGGACCAGATTTGATGACTTGTCCCAACATCCGCGCAACTTCTTCCAAAGAACCACCCGGATCATTTCGCAAGTCAACCAAGATTCCTTCTACTTTTTTCGCTTTGAGCGCTTCCAAAGCCTTGGCTGTATCAACTGAAACTGAACGATATTCTGCTCCTGCACGGCGAGAGCGGTAATCAAAATAGAAAGATGGAATTTCGATCACACCAAAGGTATGTTTCTTTCCATCTCGTGTGATCTCAATGGTACGTGAACGAACGCCTGCATCTTCCTCTTGAATAATATCACGGGTTAAAGTGACATTACGCGCTTGACTCATCGGAGCACCTGGTCCAAGTAAACGTACAACCACTTTGGTTCCTCGCTTACCGCGAATCAAGCCAACGATTTCAGAGCTTGGCCAGCCGATGACATCCACCATTTTCTCGCCGTCTTGCGCAACGCCAATAATGCGATCACCTGATTTAACTTGTCCAGACTTACTTGCAGGACCACCCTCGACGATCGTTTCAATCCGAGTGTAATCTTCATTGCCACGCTCTGGACGAATCGAAACACCGATCCCCTCTAAACGCAAAGTCGTTTGGCGATTCAGCTCCATCGCATCAATTGGTGGATAATAATTACTATGTGGATCGTATGTCGCCAACATCGCATTTAAAGTTTTTTCTAAGACATCATCACTTTTTAGACGTGCCATGCGCTCTAACTGACGCGTATAACGCTTGGTCAATGTCTGCACAGGTGTAAGATCCTCAGGTCCTGTCAGATCTTGTCCATTTGCAAGTGATGGATTTTCTTTTAATGCCTTTTGCTTGGCTAACTCTTCTTCTTTACTAATAGTTAAGTTAATTAACTGTGATACCAGCATTTTACGCCAATGCGCTTGCTGTTCAGCAGTGGTCTGGAAATAAGGAGCTTTTTCTCGTTTCAGATCCAAATAAACATCTTTTTGCTGCAAGTTTTGCGGCTTTTTCAACTCAGCCAACATAAACTCATAAAATTGTTTCAAACGTTCACGATATTGCGCATGAATTTCAAATGGACCCGTTAAATTCCCAGCTTTGAGTGAACTACCAAAATTTGAACCATATTTATTTTTATACTCCTCAACCTCACCACTCAAAAAAAGTGAATGATCAGGATCAAGACTATCTAAATACATATCCAAAACGCGGTTGGAAGTCGATGCATCTAAGCGCATGTTAAGGTAGTGTTGGCGATCAACCAATGTTGCTAACTGACGTGCAACCAGTGCTTGTTCTTGTGTAGGCTTAATCACCGTTGAGACAGCAGATGCTTCTGTTGCCGCAAATGCCTCATTAATTGTATGAGAGAAAAACAAACCACCAGTCGCAATTGCAACTGCACACGCTATCATTTGAAGTTTCATAAAATTTGGGTACTTCCTTGGATATGGCAATTATTACACGCTGATACAGCGATTAAGAACATATTTCATCCGACACTTTATCAGCCTGCATACTTATCAGGTGCTATTAATAACCTCACAATAAGTATTTATCATCAATATCATGTAGTTTTATCATAATCTGTACTGACAAAATGTAGCAAATCATTGCACAATTTTGCTATCGTTTTTTTCATCAATTTTTTAATCAAAATTCAAACGGAATACATATGATTGGCGCTTTGATGCTAGATATTGCTGGCACAGAACTTACTCAAGAAGATATTGAACTATTACAAGCCCCGCAAGTCGGTGGTATGATTTTATTTGCACGAAATATTGAATCACCTCAACAAGTTCGCGCCCTAACCGATCAAATGCGCCAAGTACGCCCTGATATTCTGATTGCCGTAGACCAAGAAGGCGGTCGAGTACAACGCTTGAGACAAGGTTTTACCTTATTACCTGCAATGGGAAGACTCGGTGAACACTACCTCGAAAACCCACAACAAGCGATTGAGTTAGCAGAACAATGTGGTTGGTTAATGGCAACCGAAGTTTTAGCTGTTGGTATTGATTTCAGCTTTGCACCTGTTTTAGATCTGAATGATGTCAGTGATGTGATTGGTGATCGTGGTTTCGCTAAAAATATGCAAGATATTGTTCCTCTTGCCGACGCTTTTATGCGTGGGATGAAAAAAGCAGGTATGGCTACCACAGGCAAACATTTCCCTGGACATGGTTCGGTAAAAGCAGATTCACATGTCGCCGCCGCCATTGATAGCCGTTCATATCAAGAAATTTATGACAAAGATATGCAAAGCTTTATCAAACTCATGCCACAACTTGATGCCTTGATGCCTGCTCATGTGATCTATGATCAAGTCGATCCAAACCCTGCTGGATTCTCTCCATTTTGGCTACAAACAATTCTTCGCCAAGAACTTAAATTTGACGGAGTTTTATTCTCCGATGATCTAAGTATGCAAGCGGCATGTGTTGCTGGCGGTGCAGATGCACGGATTCAAGCGGCATTAAGTGCAGGTTGTGATATGGGCTTGGTCTGCAATGACCGTGATGCTGCATGTACAGCTCTGGATGGAATCCAAAAATTGGCGTTGCCAAATCAACAGCGATTAGAGCGTATGCGTGGCAAAATTCCAAATATTCAAATCGGCACAACATTAACTTTAGACGATGAAAACTGGCACAACGTCAGAAAAGTCATTGAAGAATTTAAGAATTCGTTCTAACTTTGATTAGATTTTTTTAATTGTTCTATTCACACGATGGAATCTTGCCGAGAGCTCATCTGATTAAAGGATTTGGCCTTCGGCTCGACTTACTTTTCAGGGATGAAAAGTAAGCAAAAATCCTTTGTTAGGCTGAGGGTACATCCTTGTAACCCCAGCCCAACAGCGGCATCCATGCCGCCCCACGATAGTAAATAACAAACCTAAATCAAGATGTAGTCAAAACACTCTATATTTTAAAGAGATGAATTTTATATCTAAATTAGGAAAAAATAGAGTCTAGGACAGATGACACAACAACTTTCAAAACATCGCCACATTTCATTTACCGCACACTACACAGGCTATATTTGGTATCAGATGGGGATTTCACATCCCTCTCTTGCAACAGCCAAAGGAAAAACACTTGCTGCTTTAGTCCATCCGATTGAAAGTTGGGCGGAAAAATATGTGGGCGGTAGCATGCGCACCACGCTCAAGCAACGCCACACTATGCTAGATGCCCATTTAGAGCAACTCATCCGCCAACATCCAGACTTGCAGGTACTTGAAATTGCTTGTGGCTTATCTCCCCGTGGCTGGTGGTTTAGACAACACTATCCAGATATTGTTTATCGTGAACTCGATCTACCTGATATGGCTGCAACCAAGCAAGCCGCATTACAACAAATCGAAGAAAATGTCGAAGATGTACTATCAGTAGACTTATTTACAGAGGCATTTGCAGACGCCTTTGCCGTATTTGATTCGAAACGCCCATTGGTGATTATTAGCGAAGGTTTAATTAACTATTTTGATAAGCCTTTACTACACCAATTGATTCAATCCATTGCGACTTATGGAAAAGATTTTATCGAACTTCATTATCTTACTGATCTTTATCCAGAACCAACGCAAAACAAACTTGCCACAATTATTTGGAATAGCAGCCGCTTACTAAAATGGATGTCTCGCAGTGCATTTAGTTTTCACTTTCAAACACCATCAGAAGTTGAGCAGTTTTTCTATGAAGCTGGTTTTAAACAAGTAACAGTCTTGCAACCTAAACAATTCTTCGAGCAAAAAATACTGGAAAATAAACAACAACATTTAGGTGATCTGGTTTGGACCATTCAAGCAAGTAATAACTAACCCACAAGAAAAAAGAGAAGTGATCAAATGATCTACTTCTCTTTTTTACTAATCGTAAACTAAAATTACGACTATTTTTGACGCTCAATAAACCGTGTTAAACGCTCAGCAACATCGAAATTGCCATGTTTAAACAAAATACGTAATCCTTGCGCTGTTGCTTCGAAAGTTAAGCATTCAATTTTAAACTCGCCTTCTTCATCCACTAAATGTAAAGCTAAATCACGCGGATGTTGGCTAACAAAATCAAGCTGTTCTATGTCATCAAGTTTTAAATACACACCAAAGAAAGTGATATCAACAACTTTAACTAAAACTTCAGTATCTAAATGACGATGTGTTAGTTTAGTTTCTGGTTGCAAGACCGGAATACGTTCTTCACCACGACGTTCGATTTGTTTCATTTCCTCACGTGTCATGGTAATAATGCCATCAAGATTGTCGATGGATTCACCCTTCAAGAATGAGGTAAATAAATTCATCGTTTCTTTACGGCGTTGTAATTGTGGTACATGATCTGCATTGGCAATCAAAGCAAACTGCATATCTTGACATTGAAGTGCAAAGTCCGCATTTTCATGAGGTAAAGTAAAACTATCGTACTGCCCTGCTGCAACCAATGTTTTACACTGCGGCACAGGCACATCACTTAGACGCAATAAACGGTTGCAATTGATCTCGTAACGTTCACGCTCGGTTGCACTAAACTCCGCCATCTGTCTAAAAAACAAACGTTTTGCCGTCGGTGACATGCGTGTTTTATCCAATTTGGCATGATTAACCAAATACAAAATAACAGCTTGCCCAAACTCTTCCATGCGATCCTCTCGCATGAGATGCAACGACTCTTCAAGTAGCATACGCCAACTTTTACGTGTCTTTTGCATGACACCCATCAACACCATACGATCAATAAGTTCTGGACGTTGATGTGCAAACGAAGAAGCAACCACCGATCCCAAAGACATTCCCATCATGGAAACTTTATCGATTCCTACAATATCAAGCCATTGACCAAGCATTTTTGATAAGTCTGGCAATTCTAAAACACCTGCAGATTCACCAGTATCAACATTACGAATTTGTTGATTTGCACCCATGGATGGTAAATCGATTAAAATAACAGGACCACTCTCAAAAAGTTGCTCAACACAATATTTATAAGAGTTAAAGTTTTGAAATGCGCCCCCGACAATTACAATCGGCGTGTTATAGATCGTTTTAGGATCTGCAATCGCCATATATTCAATTTTCCAACCATCAATCCATGTTGTGCGTGCTGGTTGCTTAAAACTGTTTTTATTGTAGATGTCGAAAAAACCAAACCCTGTGTAGGTATGATTTAAATCCGAGTCCATTTGGATAATGGAATTCATGTCCTTCCTCCATCCTTGTTTATTTTTTTGATGCAAGAACCTCATTGTCAGCGATTTATACTTGCAAGTTAACAAATTTATAAAATTTGTATTACATTTATCCTATACTTTTTCATTCTATACAAATGCACGTTTTATACGCAATCATTTCCTTTACCACTTATCTTGTTTAATCCAATAATCTTTTGCAAAATATGTAATCTCCGTTTTATATTCAATATCTCTATCGCACTAAAATAAAAAAATTTGCGTCAATTAACATTTTTAATTTTTTTGAATTGTCAGTTCCGCCTATTCATTGTTCTGCATTTGACTGTTACTATCTTATTAGTACAGGCAATCCTTAAAATGCTATGCAAGATTCTATTGAAAATTATATGCAACAAGTGGGTATTCAAGCGCGCCAAGCTTCTCGTGTTTTAATGAGTGCATCAACTCATCTTAAAAACCATGCTTTGTCTGCGATTTATACAGCGTTGGAAAATAACCAAACACAAATTTTAGCGGCCAATCAAATTGATATGCAAAATGGTCGTCAAAAACAATTAGACACTGCTTTGCTAGACCGTTTAGAACTTACACCCGCGCGTTTTAAAGGAATGCTTCAAGGTTTAAAAGATGTCATCGCCTTAATTGATCCTATTGGAGAAATTACCGATCTCGCTTATCGTCCATCAGGTATTCAATTGGGTAAAATGCGTGTCCCATTGGGTGTCATTGGCATGATCTATGAATCACGTCCAAATGTTACACTTGAAGCAGCGTCTTTAGCGTTAAAGTCTGGTAATGCCATTATTTTACGTGGCGGTTCAGAAGCTCTTGAATCCAACAAAGCAATTGCAACCGCGATTCAACATGGCTTGCAAATTTCAGGTTTGCCAGAACATGCCGTTCAAGTGATTGATACACCAGATCGTTCAGCAGTTGGTCATCTGATTACCATGACTGAATATGTTGATGTGATTGTACCGCGTGGTGGAAAAAGCCTGATCGAACGTATTAGTCAAGAAGCACGTATCCCTGTCATTAAGCATCTAGACGGTAACTGTCATGTGTTTGTTGAAGCTCAAGCAGATCTGCAAAAAGCACTTCCAATTGCATTAAATGCCAAAACCCATCGCTATGGGGTGTGTAATGCAATGGAAACTTTATTGGTCGATGAAGCAATTGCAGAGGAATTTTTACCGCATATTGCCGAATTATATGCCGAGAAACAGGTCGAGTTACGGGGCTGCCCAGAGACACAACGTATCTTAGGTGTTTCTGTTAAAACTGCGACAGAAGATGATTGGTATACCGAATATTTAGGACCCATCCTTGCGGTAAAAGTGGTTACAGGCATGGATGAAGCAATCGAACATATCAATAAATATGGTTCGCATCATACAGATGCCATCATTACTGAAAACTTTAGTCTAGCGCGAGAGTTCTTAGCGCGTGTTGACTCAAGCTCTGTAATGATCAATGCATCAACTCGATTTGCAGATGGCTTTGAATATGGGTTAGGTGCTGAGATCGGTATTTCTACTGATAAAATTCATGCCCGTGGTCCTGTAGGTCTTGAGGGATTAACCTCTCAGAAATGGATCGTCTTTGGTGATGGTCAAATCCGTCAATAATTAAAACTCATCTAGTTAAACCAAGACACGATAAAGTTCATTCATTTGATCTTTATCGTGTTTTTATATATTTTCATACAAAAAAACAGTGAAAACCAACAGATTAATCAAAAGTATTTCTTATTTACAAACTATACTGAAAAATATTAATTCCGTTGATTTATAAAAAGTTGTATAGGCTAAAGTCTATTTTGCCAATGCAACACCTCATGTTAAAACATTGCGCTTGTTTTTACTGTTCTGCGATGATCGTAAACTCAAAATGCTTATCATAAAATTTAAAATTGGTTAGGTGTTCAAACGTGGCTATATCTGTATTAGTAATTAATTGTGGCTCTTCATCTATTAAATATGCCCTGATCTCAGAACGTCGTGAAGATCGTATTTACGGTTTGGCAGAAAATTTAGGCGCGGCTGATGCACGGATTAAAGGCATCACAATCGGTGGTGAACCACTTGAACTATCCATCCCTTACGCAGATCACGCCAAAGCACTTGAAACGCTATTAGCTCGTCTAGCAAATTATAATCCTCAAGCGATCGGACATCGAGTGGTACATGGTGGGACCATGACACATGCTGAACGTTTAACGCAGGACACCATTGATCGTATTCGTCATGCGGTTCCTTTAGCACCGCTACACAATCCAGCCAATTTAATTGGTATTGAAGCCACCTTAGCGCTATTTCCACATTTACCTCAAGTCGCTGTCTTTGATACTGCTTTTCATCAAACTATGCCTGAACGTGCTTATCGTTATGCACTACCACAGTTTTTATACTCAGATTATCAAGTTCGCCGTTACGGCTTCCATGGTACGAGTCATGCCTATGTTTCAGAGCGAGCAAGTGAGTTAGCTGGCCAAAAAAATCAAGGTGGATGGCTCAGTGCACATCTTGGTAATGGCAGCTCAACCTGTGCAATCTGGAATGGTGAAAGTATTGATACCTCTATGGGAATGACACCGCTAGAAGGTGTCGTTATGGGCACCCGAAGTGGGGATGTTGATCCAAGCCTCCCTTTGTTCTTATCCAACAATCTAGGATGGGATATTCAGAAAATCGACAATATGTTGAATAAAGAAAGCGGTTTACTGGGTTTATCTGATCTTTCTAATGATATGCGAACCCTAGTTGAAGCCTCAGAAAATGGGCATGAAGGTGCAACTCTCGCAATCGAAGTCTTCTGCTATCGTCTCGCTAAATCTTTATCAGCTTTAAGTTGTGGGCTCCCTCGTTTAGATGGTTTAATTTTTACAGGTGGTATTGGTGAGAACGCTGCCAATATTCGTGAGAAAACCGTAGCCTATCTACCACACTTTGGTTTGCAATTTAGTGTAGAAAAAAATAATAGCTTAGCACGTGGTACCGAAGGTCGGATTGATCATGGTACAGGTCCACAAATCTGGGTCATCCCAACCGATGAAGAAGGAAGGATTGCCAAAGAAACACGCCAAGTGCTTGGACAACTTAATTAACCAATAAATCGAATTTTAAGGTCATTATGAATACAATTTTACTTATTCCAACTGGCGAAGGTGTAGGTTTAACCTCAGCCTGTCTAGGCATGATCTATGCACTAGACTGTAAAGGCATTAATGCAGGATTTTTAAAACCCTTCTCTCAAATTGCTGAAGCAACTGTTGATCGCACCACAACCTTATACCATCATCTATTTCAGCATCATGCTGTAGAACCGATGACCTATGATCGATTAACACAATTGATTGCGCTCGGTGAAACAGATGAATTGCTTGAAGAAGCGGTGGCTTTACACCGCCAAATCGCGGCGCATCATGATGTGATCATTGTTGAAGGGCTTGTTCCAAATGGCCAAGACCATTTTGTGAGTGAAATCAATGCTGCCTTAGCACAAGCTTTAGATGCTCAAGTGGTCTTGGTCAGTACCGCAGACTTGTCAGATCCTCGCAAAACCGCCGAACGAATAGATGCACATCTTCGACAATTTGGTGGCGCTGCTTCAGCACGTACGACTGGCATTCTATTTATGCGAACCAAAGGTTTGCCTGAAAGTACGGCTCAAATCCCTGTCACACTCGATCCAAGCTTACGCTTAGGTGAAAAGATAGATCGTTATGCAGTAGAGTTACAACGCTATAACCGTCATATCGGAACCGAGGCCCTACCTATTATTGGCTTAGTGCCTTTTAGTAATATTTTGAGCGTTCCGCGAAGTTTAGACATTGCCCCGATTGTTAATGGAACGTGGTTACATCAAGGTGAAGCCAAACATCGACGTATATTACATACCAGTTTAATTGCATCTAATATTGAATCTGAACTTCACAAATTTGTACCGGGTGAACTAATTATTGGTGCATCTCAGCGCGCTGATATTTTACTTGCTGCCAGTCTTGCCAGCAGTAATGGAACACCATTGGCAGGATTAGTTCTCACAGAACCGTCCCCACCCGCAGCAAATGTGCTTGAGTTTTGCCAAAGTGCAATCAAACAAGGTCTACCAGTCTTACACACCTCCCTCACAACCTTAGAAGCATTGAAGAAACTCAGTCGTTTTGGTAATGAAATTCCAATCGATGATACTGAACGTGCAGAACAAGTTACACGCTTTGTATCAAGCCATATTGACAGTCAATGGCTAGATCAACACACCCAAAACAATTTACACCCGCGCCTATCTCCTTCAGCATTCCGTTATGAGTTAGTCCAAAAATCTATTACTGCTAAAAAATGCATTGTGCTACCTGAAGGCGACGAACCTCGCACCGTACAAGCGGCTGTGATTTGTCAGAATCGTGGTATCGCACAATGTATCTTATTGGCAAAACCCGAATCTGTTGCAGAAGTTGCAAAAGCTCGTGGTATTCAATTACCGAGTGATTTAAAGATCATTGATCCTGACACTATCCGTGACCGCTACATCGATCCAATGGTTGAACTACGCAAAGGTAAGTTAGATGCCTTACAAGCCAAAGCACAACTTCAAGATACCGTTGTTCTTGGTACGATGATGTTAGCCTTAGATGAGGTTGACGGCTTAGTTTCTGGTGCGATTCATACGACAGCCAACACAGTCCGCCCAGCCTTCCAGTTGATTAAGACTGCGCCTAATTATTCGTTAGTTTCTTCTGTGTTCTTTATGCTGTTACCAGATGAAGTCTATGTGTATGGTGATTGTGCAATTAATCCAGATCCGAATGCAGAACAATTGGCCGAGATTGCCATTCAATCTGCTGATTCTGCAAAAGCGTTTGGTCTCGACCCTCGTATTGCGATGATCAGCTATTCAACAGGAACCTCTGGCACAGGTGCGGATGTTGAAAAGGTCGCTGAAGCAACTCAAATCGCCCAACAGCGTCGTCCCGATCTCCTCATTGATGGACCCTTACAATACGATGCGGCTTCAGTAGAAAGTGTCGGTCGCCAAAAGGCACCTGATTCGCAAGTGGCTGGTCGTGCCAATGTATTCATATTCCCTGATTTAAATACGGGTAATACCACTTATAAAGCAGTGCAACGTGCTGCCAATGTGGTCAGTGTCGGCCCAATGCTGCAAGGTTTAAACAAACCAGTTAATGATTTATCTCGCGGTGCTTTGGTCGATGATATCGTGTTTACTATTGCATTAACGGCGATACAGGCGGCGCAACAATAAACCTAGCCTAGGAGTAAATAAGCTTGACGCCATACTCCTTTGGAAAAGGTTTTTATTTTGTTCAATTTTCCGCAATTCTGAATAGTATTGCTTCACGTTGTATACATCTAGCTCTTGCATGGTGGGTTCTTTCGATAACCAGCGATGCAAGAGCATTTGTAATCTTTGTTGCGATAGGCACAGCGGCAGACATCTTAGCACGCGGATTATTTGGATCACTCGGTGATACCTATGATAAACAACGACTGATTTCATTGTGTTATTGGATGAGTCTAATCTCAGCAATCACCATCGCCTTGTTAGCGACGACACAGACCTATCTAGCAATTGTACTTATTATTTGCCAAGCTTTAGGTGGTTTAGCCATTGGTATTCGTGAACCACTCCAAAGCAGTATCGTTCCATTTCAAATCAGCAAAGAACAACTTTCCAGCGCTATCCAATGGCGATCAGCAGCGATGACAATTGTGACCTTTTGCTCACCTATATTAGGAACAGGATTAATTTCGCTCATCGGTGCACATAATACGATTTGGTTTGGCGTCGGGTTGATTCTTTTCTCAATCATTTTATTAAATTCAATAAAAATTTTAAATGTCGGCTCGAAGATAAACTCTAAGCTCAAACGGCCTAAGTGGAACAGTGGTTTTTCTACCCTAAAACAACTCCCTCCAGAAATTAGTTTAATTAAAATTACTTTTTTTATAAATTTAGGCTTATTTCCTTTTTTTAGTGTCGCTCTACCCACTTACTTTTATCAAAATTATAGTAAGACCCCTCTACTACTTGGTATCGTTGACACATCATTTGCAATCGGCATGTTTTTAGGCGCAACAAAACTCGCAACTCTCGCCAATTCTTTGTTTGGTCGAGCAATAACCACATACTCAGGATATTTAGCGTTAAGTGTAGGTATTTTAATATTTGCGCTCATGAGCCAAGTCTTATCCGTTTTTCACATTGGCTATTTTAGTTTGATGTGTTTTAGCATGTGTGTAGCTGGCTGTGGCTTAATGGTTGCTCTAACCAATACCAGTTTTATGCGTAGCGCAGCAGTACCACATAACTTCCTAAACAGAGTCAGCGCCTCATCCACATTTGGAACAGGTATCGCAAACCCAATAGGTGTTGTTATTACAGGTATTTTTATTAGTAACTTCGGCATAAATATAACTTTGATTTTACTCAGCCTGATTCTTATCATTGCAGCAACTCTATCCTTTATGAGTACAAATCTCCGACAGGTATTATCTTTATCTGATAACGAAATTCATGGTGCTTATTCCCGAATGTATCCAAAAGCATTTTCGAAAGATATTTGTACAACCAAAATATTGAGTTAACGATATTGTATTAAACTAAATCTAAAAAATAATACCTACAAACTAAAACTGGCTTTTGTGATTAAAAATTCATCTATCTCACTAAATCGCTATTTTCAAATAAATCTTGCCAACCACACTGTATGCCCTGCACATTCAGAATCCTCTGCTATCATTTTTATTACTTCAAATCCATGTTGCTTCAATAAAAGGCGATATTCATCTGCCGATAAACTGGCATGGTACAAAGGTTCACCAAACATCTCACCAATCGCCTCCCCATGTGCAGGGCCACTAGTAAACATTAATGCAGCACCCGCCACAGCATGATCTGAAAATAACCCAAACATTTTTCTTTGATCATCATGGGTCAAATGAAAAAAACTGTCCCAAGCTAAAATACCTTGAAACTTTTGATCTGATTGAAAACTACGAAAATCTTGTTGTATCCAGTGCTGTTCAGGAAAATTTTGCTGAGCCATTTCAATCATGACATCCGAAGCGTCCACCCCCGTTACCTCATGACCCTGCTCAATCAAATATGCCGCAATTGGCTTGGCTGAGCCACAGCCCAAATCTAGAATTTTGGATGGAACAGGGATTAAAGATAAAAATCGATCCAACCAAACCTTTTCATACAAATAGGTTCCACGATGTTCGGTCCATGAACGTCCATATTTCTTATAGATATCGATAATCTGCTTTGCCAAATGCGCCTGCATTTTTCTCTTCCTTAAATATGGCAAGCTCATTCAGAGTTGCTTAGAAGACGTAAATATCGTTTGGATTCGTGGCATTTTGATAAAGAAAATAGCATTTCCACCAAGAATCAAGACCACGCCGATCACAGCGTTAAGCTGCCATTGATAGCCTTCCCAAATTGTCGCCACAACTAAAGCCACCAATGGAAATAATAACGTACTATAGGCTGCCTTCGCTGCACCAATCCGTCCGATGAGATAGAAATAGGCAGTAAATCCAATCACTGACCCAAAAAGCGCTAAATACAATAATGCACTCAACGCACTGAACTGCATACTTGGAAAGAAATTGTCTTGCTTAATCCCCGAAATCAACGCCATCAAGATCGCACCATATAACATGCCGTAAGCATTGGTACTAAAAATATCTAATCCATGTTTTTGATGTCGAGTACTAATCATATTGCCCAGTGAGAAGCCATACGTACCCAATACACACAATCCGATCCCAATCAATGTCTGATAGTTCAATGTTGTACCAAACACATCATGCCAAAATAAGGCCAGCATACCCAAAAGTCCCATCAAAGCGGCTGGATAAAAGCGCGGTGAAATCTCTTGATCAAAAAAGAATTTAGCATTGATTACATTGAAAATCATGGCCATAGAAAAGATCACCGCTTCCAACCCACTGCTAATATATTGCACAGCATAATAAAAACAGACGAAATTTAAGCCAAAAACACATAGCCCCTGTAATACACAAAACAGATGATCTTTTAATGCAAGTTTCTGTAATTTCTTGGTGAGCGCAATAAAGACAAAGAGAACAATCGCTGAAATAAAGAAACGCCAAAACACTGCGACATTTGCTGAGATTCCACTTTGTTGTTGCAAACTAATCGCAATCCATGTGGTTCCCCAAATCACCACCACCAAAGCATATAACAGCGCATTCATCTTAATTAACCCGATCGTATTCACATAACCGCTATTTTGCGATGTTTCAAATCATCTTAACTTGCATGTTCTTGCGATGATTATCATCAAATTGCGATTATATTTACCCTCGCTGTACTAATGACAAACGCGATTAAAAATCGCTACACTAGTCACATATTCAAACCTTTGAGTAGAAGATGAAATATCAGATTCTAGATCAATTACAACAATATAAAGCCGAATTGCTCGACTCAGTAGAACTGGGTTCAGGTATGCAACTCGCGATGTGGCAAAACAATCAAGATCGCGTCAATGTTTGCAGCAATCACCATACACTGAGTATGTATATTCAAGGCGGATATCAAAGCTATCAAAAAACTGCTCAAGGTTGGCATAATGGTGGTGGCCCTGATCATATGTGCTTGATGCCCCAAGATTTTGAATCAACATGGGATCTTCGTGACTCACTCACTTTTGTCCATCTCTATTACACCCAACAACATTTACAACGTGTCGCAGAACAAGTTTGGGATCGTGAACCCAACCAAATTATTTTAAATCCACAGACTTTTGTTGCTGATCCACACATTGCCATGATTTACCGACATTTTTTACTCAATGGTGCATGGCAAAATCGTGAAAATCACTTACAAATGAGCACTG
The DNA here is from genome assembly GCF_000156555.1 of Acinetobacter sp. ATCC 27244. Classification (NCBI taxonomy): domain Bacteria; kingdom Pseudomonadati; phylum Pseudomonadota; class Gammaproteobacteria; order Moraxellales; family Moraxellaceae; genus Acinetobacter; species Acinetobacter sp. ATCC 27244. Next base: position 334,102 of record NZ_GG665950.1, on the reverse strand, counting down.
CAACCACACTGCTACTTAACCATTTAATTAAAAATTATAGCCACGCCCAATGGCAAGCACCGGAAGTTAAAGGGGGATTATCACCGTATGTGTTGAAACAATTATTGCAGTGGATTGATCACAATCTCCATCTCAGTTTGACACTCTCTGACTTGGCACAGCAAGCTCAACTGAGTGAGTATCATTTTGCCCATATGTTTAAGCAATCGATGCGTATGCCACCTCACCAATATGTAATGCAACGCCGCTTAGAGCAAGCACATCAAGCATTACAGCAAACTAATCTCAATTTAACCGAAATTTCTGCGCAATATGGTTTTAGTTCTAGCAGTCATTTTAGTAATCGATTTAAAAAATATTTTGGTTATTCTCCCTCTCAAATGCGCATGAAGTAAGTTCATTATCAAGTCTCTTATATTTTTTTGAATTAAAGAAAACTCAATAAGGGTTAGATCAATAGAGAAAGAAGCCAAATCCTTAACCCTTTAGCCAAAAGTCGTTTAAAACTCCCACAATCCGAGCTTTTTGTCATATAATTTAGCCCGCCAGCTAATCGCCCGCTCAAGAGAATTTTGATATGACAACGATCATCAAACAAGATGACTTGATTACATCAATCAAGGATGCCCTCCAGTTTATTTCTTACTATCACCCGCAAGACTTCATCCAAGCGATGAGCCGTGCGTATGATCGTGAAGAGAACAAAGCTGCAAAAGATGCTATTGCACAGATCCTCATCAACTCACGTATGTGTGCTGAAGGTCACCGACCAATCTGTCAAGATACAGGGATCGTTAACGTTTTCCTTGAAGTTGGCTTAGACGTTAAATTTGATTTAACCATGAGCTTAGATGATGCAGTGAACGAAGGTGTACGCCAAGGTTACTTAGAAAATTCAAACGTACTTCGTGCTTCAGTTCTTGCTGATCCAGCTTTTGGTCGTAAAAATACTAAAGACAATACCCCTGCGGTCATTCACTACAAACTCGTACCAGGGAATAAAGTCGATATTACCGTTGCAGCAAAAGGTGGCGGTTCAGAAAATAAATCTAAACTTGCGATGCTTAACCCATCTGATTCGATCGTGGATTGGGTACTTAAAACCGTTCCAACGATGGGTGCAGGTTGGTGTCCACCAGGTATGCTCGGTATTGGTATCGGTGGTACTGCTGAAAAAGCCATGATGCTTGCGAAAGAAGCGCTCATGGAAGAAATCAACATGGACAAATTACTTCGTCGCGGTCCACAAAACAAGATGGAAGAACTCCGTATCGAGATCTTCGAAAAAGTAAATGCGTTGGGTATTGGTGCTCAAGGCCTTGGTGGTTTGACGACTGTTCTTGATATTAAAATCAAAGATTACCCATGTCATGCTGCAGGTAAGCCAGTCGGTATGATTCCAAACTGTGCTGCGACTCGTCACGCACACTTCCAGTTAGATGGTACAGGTGTTGCACACATTCAAGCGCCTAAACTTGAAGACTACCCTGCTGTGACTTGGGATTCTTCTCAATCAAAACGTGTAAACCTTGATACCATTACACAAGAAGAAATGGACTCATGGAAACCGGGAGATACCTTACTTCTTAACGGTACAATTTATACAGGTCGTGATGCAGCACACAAACGCATGGTCGACATGTTAAATAATGGTGAAGAACTTCCAGTCGACTTAAAAGGTAAATTTATTTACTACGTCGGTCCTGTTGATCCAGTAGGTGATGAAGTGGTTGGTCCTGCTGGTCCGACAACTGCGACACGTATGGATAAATTTACGCGTCAAGTCTTAGAAGCAACTGGCTTATTCGGCATGATCGGTAAAGCGGATCGTGGTCCTGCGGCTGTTGAAGCAATCAAAGACAATAAAGCAACCTACCTCATGGCTGTTGGTGGTGCTGCTTACCTCGTGTCTAAAGCTGTACGTGAAGCGGAAGTCGTTGCATTTGCTGACCTAGGTATGGAAGCAATCTACAAGTTTGTGGTTGAAGATATGCCTGTGTCCGTTGCCGTTGATGTCAATGGTACTTCTATCCACGCAACTGCTCCAAAAATCTGGCAAGCAAAAATTGGAAAAATTCCAGTGGTTGATGCTGCACAAGCTTAAGCTTCCCTGTATATCAACAAAATATAAGTGATATTCACTTTAAAGGCATTGAGGTTATCCTCAATGCCTTTTTAAATGCTTGAAATTTGATAATACGATGAAACCTCTATTACACTGCTTAAACATTAACAAGGGAGGGCGCTCAATATTATGCTTTATCAAAGATTCTTACTTCTATCCACATTTGCTATTTGTTCTAGCAGCTATGCTCAAAGTGAACCTGACTTACAGCAACAGATCAATAATTTAAAACAACAACTTGCTGCACTCGAAACCAAACTACACCAACAACAAGCTAAAGTATCAGATGAGAAAATAGAGACCACCCACACTGAGGCTAAAAAAAGTAAAGTTGAAGTCGGAGGAGCAGTTCGTGCCAATTTAGGTATCAACTCATACGAAAAAGGCAATAAAGACCGTCATGGCGATTTTGATTTCGATATGATCGCACTGAAGTTTAATGGCAATGTTGATGATATCCTGCTCGGTGCAGAACTGCGTTTTTATGACTACATGACGACCGTCAAATATGCGTGGTTAGGTTATGAATTCCTACCGAATTGGGAAGTTAAAGCCGGTATTACCCCTGTCCGCTTTGGTAATCAACCTTATAACTCTCACAGCTACTATTTCAGCCCCAATTATTATATTGGTCTAGAGGATGACTTTGATCTTGGGATCTTAGTTTCACGTCAAATGAAAGATAATTGGCGACTGGATTTAGGCTTCTATAAAAATGATGAATTAGGCGGTGTTGATGGTTATGTTGATGATCGTAGTAAACGCTACTCATACGATGTAGTTGGCGTACGAACTAAAGGTGAGGATATTTATGCTGAGCCCACACAAAAAATTGGTGAATACAATACACTTGCAGGTCGCGTAGGTTATCAATTCGATATCGGTGGGGTTATCAGTGAAATAGGTACATCGGCCCTTTATGGTGGATTACATGACAACCAAAACCGTGTCGGAAATTACCACGCATGGGCGGTTCATCTCAATAGTAATTATCAGCGCTGGAACTTCCAATTACAGCACAGCCAATATGACTACAATGTCAACAACAATGCAGATCGTATGATTGTAGGTGCTTACGGTTTTTATGATTCTATAGCGGCTCAGGCCAAGTCATTAAGTGCAAATATTGCTTATACATTACCCGTTTCTCTAGGGCCAATTTCGCAACTACAATTTTATAATGATTACGGGATGATTTACGATAAATCTGACAATAGCCGCGATACCATCATGAACACGACAGGTGTTGCGGTTTCTGCGGGTAATTTCTTTAGCTATATCGACTTTGTGAACGCAAAAAATCAACCTTTCATCGGAGGAAGCGTTGCAGGTGATAGTTCTAAAACTGAACAACGTTTTAATATTAACTTAGGTTACTATTTCTAAGCTTTAATTACCTAAATGTAGAAAGGCAAAACTAGATTTCGCCTTTCTACATAGATCATCATGGCATATTACCACGTCAAAGGATTCCATAATTTAAATGGCTTTACGAGATGCACTTCTGATTTAACATCGTATTTTTCAGGTTTAAGTTCTTGTGGTTTGGAACGTACTTTCCCCGATTCTTCCTGTGCCACAAAATTATAACTAGACGATTTTAAACGGGTAAATGCGATTTCCTGACGAGCAACTTTATCAGGCGTTGGCATAAATGGACCTGAACGCACACTACGCTCGACTTTGTTCTCTTCGTCGTACTTAATAAAATAGGTCTGCCCTGCGTCCACGCTAAAATCGATGTACTTCGGTTTTTGAAAATGTAATCCAACCAAAGGACGACTCACACTTAAACGATAAGTGCCAGCAGGCAATTCAAGCCAATAATAGTGATTATGCAATAAGCTTGGAATGCGATGCCCATTGATAAATAAATTTGCAGCGGCGATCTCTTGGCGATTCCAACGCGTATCAGGACGATATAAGTAGACCACAGCAGCCTGCTCATTTTGCGGTTTAATCGGGCTGAAATGCTGACCTAATTTTTGATTTACCCAACCACCCACTGTGAAACCACCAACATGGTATTGATCAAATAAACCAGGCTCTTTCTCAGTATCAATAGGTGGTAGCGTTGCAGTCAGCGCTGTTGGTTTTTCTTCAACTGTCTTATGACTTTGACAGCCTGCCAACACCCCTGCACAACACAATGATAATATTAAATAACGCATGACATCCCTCAAGGCGTTTTCTTGGATTTATTTTTAACTACGCAATACTATGCGGATTTTTCAATTTTTAAGATTAACACCTCAACGTCTAATTGCAAATAAAAAAAGCATGAAAAGCGAAGCCTTTCATGCTTTTTAGATAAACGATACAAGATCAGGATTATGCTGACTTGGAGTCGATCACCTTTAAGTCTTTCTTTTCAACTGTTTCTGCACTGGTCGTTTGAGGTAAGCGTTCAGCCTTAAACTTCGGCTTCGCTGTTCCATTGATCACAGCTTCATCAACAATCACTGTTCCGACATCTGAACGACTCGGTAAATCATACATCGTTTCAAGCAGTACATTTTCCAAGATTGAACGCAGACCACGAGCACCGGTATTACGTTCTAATGCTTTCTTAGCGACCGCACGTAAAGCTGACTCTTCGAAGACTAGATCTACATCTTCCATCGTAAACAAATACTGGTATTGACGAGTTAATGCATTTTTCGGTTCTGTCAGAATCTGCATTAATGCCTCTTCATCCAGTTCTTCTAATGTTGCAATCACAGGTAAACGACCAATGAATTCTGGAATCAAACCAAACTTCACAAGATCTGTTGCTTCCACCTGACGGAATAGTTCAGAGACTTTTTTACTGTCATCTTTGTTTTTCACATCAGCGGTGAAACCAATTCCACCTTTTTCTTGACGCTGCTGGACAATTTTTTCTAAACCAGAGAACGCACCACCACAAATAAACAAGATATTTGCAGTATCAATCTGAATGAATTCTTGCTGAGGATGCTTACGGCCACCTTGTGGAGGAATTGATGCGACAGTACCTTCAATCATTTTTAATAACGCTTGCTGTACGCCTTCACCAGACACATCACGGGTAATCGATGGATTTTCAGATTTACGCGTAATCTTATCAATCTCATCAATATAGATGATTCCTTTTTGCGCTTTCTCAACATCATAGTCAGCTTTTTGCAAAAGCTTTTGTACAATGTTTTCAACATCTTCCCCTACATAACCAGCTTCGGTTAATGTAGTTGCATCAGCCATTGCAAAAGGAACATCGAGTAAACGTGCAAGTGTTTGTGCAAGTAAAGTTTTACCTGAACCTGTAGGTCCAATCAGCAAAATATTACTTTTCGCAATCTCAATCTCTTTATGTGTATGACCTGACTGCCCTGCTTTTAAACGCTTGTAGTGGTTGTACACTGCAACAGATAAGGTTTTCTTAGCGATATCTTGTCCAATAACATACTGATCCAAGGCAGCACGTATTTCATGCGGCTTAGGCAAAGGTTTACTCGCCCAATCACCTGCCTCAACTTGTTGACTCGTTTGAACCAAGTCCATGCAGACATCCACACACTCATTACAAATATATGCGTCCTCACCTGCAATCAGTTTCCCGACTTCAGACTGCGTTTTACCGCAAAATGAACAATGTTTTTGTCCTTGAGGATGTTCGGACATATTTACTCCAATTCTAAATCTTTAAAATTACGGACGCTTACTTAATACTTGATCAACTAAACCATATTCTTTCGCCGCTTGCGCTGTCATGAAGTTATCACGATCAGTATCACGAGCCACTGTTTCATAGTCTTGCCCACTATGCTCAGCCATCAAACGATTCAAACGCTCTTTGATAAATAAAATCTCACGTGCATGGATTTCGATGTCAGAAGCTTGACCACGGAAGCCACCTAATGGTTGGTGAATCATGACGCGTGCATTTTCAAGACAGTAACGTTTACCTTTCGCACCTGCATTTAACAAGAATGCACCCATAGATGCTGCTTGTCCCATACAATAAGTCACAACATCAGGTTTAATAAACTGCATGGTGTCATAAATCGCCATACCCGCAGTGACTGAGCCACCTGGTGAATTAATATAAAGGTGAATATCTTTTTCAGGGTTCTCTGCTTCTAAGAATAACATTTGTGCAACGATTAGGTTTGCCATGTTATCTTCAACTTCGCCCGTTAAGAAAATAACGCGCTCACGCAATAAACGTGAAAAAATATCAAATGAACGTTCACCACGAGATGATTGCTCAACGACAACAGGAACTAAAGCATTTTCAATTGTTGGAACATACATACGTTTATTTATTCCTAAATTATTGTGACTCGGTCTATGCCAACAATATGAGGGATAATCGATGAAATTGCAAAAGGTTCACTCTGAATTATTCGATTATTTCAGCTGAATTTTGGCAATTTTTCGACAAATTAACACATTCATAACAGAGACAAAGACAGATAAAAAAAGGCGCTTACGCGCCTTTCTTCAGAACTTTTGAAAAATTAGCCACGGCGAGCTTGTTGTTCTTTCAATAAGTCTTCATAACTGATCGCAACATCAGTTACTTTAGCAGCAGCTAAAATGTGATCAACCACTTGATCTTCTAACACAACAGCTTCAATTTGAGCGCGTTGTTGTTTGTCATTTTTGAAGTATTCAACAACTTCTGTTGGATCTTCATAAGAAGAAGCCATGTCATCGATATAAGCATCAACACGTGCTTGATCAACTTCAAGTTTAGCATCAGCCAATACTTTGCTTACCAATACGCCTAGCTTAACTGATTTCTCAGCTTGTTCTTTGAACAATTCATCAGGAAGCATGCTGCTGTCAAATGCACCTGCGCCTTGAGCACCAAACTGCTGAGTGAATTGTTGGATCATTTGTTGACGTTGACGGTCAATTTCTTGAGCAACCATAGAAGCTGGAACTTCGATTTCGTTTGCAGCAACAAGTGCATCAAATGCCGCTTGTTTTACTTGGTTACGAAGACCATTGCGAACTTCACGTTCCATATTCTTACGAACGTCAGCTTTTAATTTGTCTAAGCCTTCTTCTTCAGTTAAACCAAAGATTTTTAAGAACTCAGCATCAATCTCTGGAAGTTTTTGTTTTTCAACAAGCTTCACAGTAATTTTGAATTGAGCTGCCTTACCAGCCAAGTTTTCAGCTTGATAGTCTTCAGGGAAAGTTACATCAATCACTTTCTCTTCGCCTTTTTTCATGCCGATGATGCCATCTTCAAAACCTGGAATCATACGACCTGAACCAAGAACAAGTTTAAAGTCTTCAGCAGCACCACCTTCAAACTTCTCACCATCAACTGTACCTTCAAAGTCGAAAGTCACTTGCATGTCTTTTTTCGCCATGCCTTTGGTTTCAGTCCAAGAAGCACGTTGCTTTTGCAAGTTTTCAATCATGACATCAACGTCTTTATCATTGATTTCTGATGACTTACGTTCAACTTCTAAGTCAGCAAAAGCTTTCACTTCTACTTCTGGATAAACTTCAACAGTTGCTTCATAAACTAAAGCATCATCTTTGTTTTCCACTTTCTCAATGTTCGGCATACCGACAGCATTGATTTTCTCTTGTTGAATTGCTTCGAAAACAGTGTCACGGATGACGTCATTTACAACTTCTTGATAAATGCTTGCACCATATTCACGGCGAACAACATTTAAAGGCACCTTACCTGGACGGAAGCCGTTGATCTTCACAGTTTTGGCAGTGCGTTTTAAGCGAGCTTCAAATTGCTCGTTAACACGGCTCGTCGGTACAGAAACATTTAAACGACGGGCAACGCCCGAAACCGCTTCAGTCGTTACTTGCATGGCTTCCTCGATATTTAGTTAGTAGTAACAATTTTTTAAAGTGCCACATTATATGACAACTTTTCAGATATACAAAATTAGATGATGAAAAAGTCAGTTTATCTGCCCACCCACCCTAATTTATTGGGATTCTTAAATCAAACTTAAAACAATGTTTCTTTTTGTTGTTAATGATAAGTTTTATCATTATCATTAATACATCTATATACCACCCACATTCTCGTGACTTTTATTTTTATTTAGGGATTTTTTAAATTATGGCAAGGTTCAATCCTCACCCTCTTTCTGCTGCTCTTCTCGCTCTTGTATCTGGGGCCGTCTATGCCAATAACGCTGAACCAACGACGACACATCAATTATCAACTATCGTGGTTTCAGCTGCAGGTTACGAGCAAGATATTAAAAATGCACCCGCTTCTATTAGTGTCGTAACAAAAGAAGATATTGAAAAGAAAAATGCGACCAGCATTGCAGATCTACTATCGGACGTGCCTGGCATTGATATCCGTGATGGTATTGGCAAGACCTCTGGCTTAAATATTAAAATGCGGGGTTTGGGAAATGAATACAGTCTAATTCTGATTGATGGTCGTCGCCAAACCACCTCTTCAGACGTGACACCAAATGGTTTTGGTGAATCCGCTAATGGTTTTTTACCACCGTTGGCTTCTATTGAACGCATTGAAGTGATTCGAGGACCAATGGCTACACGCTATGGCTCTGAAGCAATGGGTGGTGTGATTAATATTATTACCAAGAAAATTAGTGATGAATGGAATGGCAATGTCACAGTAAGTGGCAATGTGATGGAACATGGCGGTGAAGCCGACTCATGGAAAACCAGCTTAGTCGTCAATGGTCCAATTATTCAGGATAAACTTGGCGTACAACTACGCGGTTCTTATTTAGATCGCCAAAAGTCGGAACGTGTTCCAGGCACTTCAGGTCGTGACCCACGCCCAAGCGAAGCAGACATTTATGATGTTGGTGGAAAATTATCATTTAAATTGAATGATCAAAATAGTTTTTGGATAGATGGCTTTCACTCAAATCAAACTTATAAAAACGATGATAGCCGTTTAGGTACACAAGATTGGACGACCGTACCAAGAGGTGCAACGGAACTGGGCGCTACTGGCTATAAAGATAAATTAGAGTTTAAACGTGATCAGATTGCTTTAGGTCATGACGGTGACTATAGTTTTGGTCAATGGACCTCCTATGTTAGCCAAACCCAAACTGAAACAGTTGGACGAACAATCCCACATAATACTTTCCCTGGAAATGCCTCAGCAGGTCAGGATCGTACACTAAAAAATACTGATTTAGTTGCAGACTCGCATGTGGTTTTGCCAATTGCTGATCATAAGTTAACGGTTGGTGCTGAATATAAAGAAGCTAAAATTGCAGATGATATAGCGGGCTTTGGCTCTACATTCAAAAAAGATTCTTTCTCTGTCTATGCTGAAGATGAATGGCGTATCTTGGAAAATCTCGGTTTCACTCTTGGTGGTCGTTATGAAGATCACTCTGGGTTCGGTGGTCAATTTAGCCCACGTGCTTACCTAGTCTGGAACGCAAATGACAACTTGACACTAAAAGGTGGTGTCAGCACAGGCTACAAAGCACCTTCAGCCAAAGATCTTCACAATGGTATTATCAGTATCACTGGACAAGGAACCTCTTTTAATGTGGGGTCCCCAAACTTAAAACCAGAAGAATCAACCAACTATGAGCTTGGGTTTAATTATAACAATGGCAATTTAGACCTTACCACTACAGCGTTCTTTAATAAGATTAAGAACCTGATTACAGATGGGCCAGAATTATTAAATTGTTCTTCTGCAACAAATCCGAATCAACCAGGTTGTGTGAGTTATGGTTCACATATTACCCAAAATAGCTTTAACCAAAAAATCAATGCGGATGAAGCAGAAACCAAAGGTATTGAACTTAGCCTCAAATATAGCATTATTCCAGAATGGGACATTAAAGCTGCATATACCTACATGGAATCAGAAATTACCAAAGGTAAAAACAAAGGTTCATACCTAAGTAACGTACCCAAGAATGCATTTAACATGACCTCAACTTGGCATATCAATGATGCATTTGATTTATGGTTGCAGCATGAATACAAGTCAGATCGTAAGCGTTACGATACTGAGCAAACTACCGGTGATGCCGCTATTATTTACAATGCAACCAATAACAAACTAAAAGGCTATAATTTATTCAACTTAGGTGCCAGTTACAGCGTTAATGATCAATTACGTTTTAATGGTTCTGTTAACAATTTACTTGACAAAGATTTTAGCAGTAATGGTTCATATATAGATGCTCAGGGTAATCCTGCCTCTTATTATGACTACATGCAAATCAGCTCAAGTATGTCAGGCACCTACCTATCAGGTCGTAACTATTGGTTATCTATATCTTATGATTTCTAATTCAGTCACGTTGTAAAGATTCAGCTTCGGATAAAACCCTTTTTGGGGATTTGGATGAGTTCAAAAACTCCAACTCCCTCAAAAGGGTTTTAAATTTTAAAAGAAGAATTAAAAATTACCATGGCACTCATGGGAACAGCGAGCATAGATGACATTAACCAAGATTTTATTTACCGAGATTAGCGAGTATCTCGGTAAATATTTTCATTATTTTTCTATTTAGCGCAAAAATAGGAAATTATTTCTTGTTCATACAAATTAAAATGCTTTATAGATTTAGATAGACCTTTGCAGTTGCCTGTATTTTCACCTAGACTGTTTTCTAATACGTGATTAATATAGCAACACAACCTAATAACTGCGTTGAATGGTAGATGATGAAAACAAATCGCGGCTTTATCCATCCGTCTCATAAAAAACATCTCGCTGCTCTCCTGATGCTGCGCCTCGCGCGCATATAACTTTTTTGACCTAAATTTTTAGGTACTCGACACAGATTCTCTTTAAATTATTTCGAATAGACACCATATATAAAGTAGCACGTTGCATTTACGCTGAGTTTGCAACCCCTGCTATGACAAGGAGTTAGCAAAATGTTGGCAGATCCAAGTAAAAAATACCGCCGTATGTACCAACGTGTGGATTTACCAGACCGTCAATGGCCGAACAATGAAATCAACCAAGCGCCAATTTGGATGAGTACCGATCTTCGTGACGGTAATCAAGCAATTTTTGAACCGATGGATATGGAACAAAAATTAAAAATGTTCCATATGTTGGTGAAAATTGGTTTTAAACATATTGAAATTGGCTTTCCATCTGCATCCCAAATCGACTTTGACTTTGCTCGCAAATTGATCGAAGAAGATTTGATCCCAGAAGATGTCTACATTGAAGTCTTAGTGCAAGCACGTGATCATTTAATTGAACGTACTTTTGAATCCTTAGTGGGCGCAAAGCGTGCAATCGTGCATATCTATAATTCAAACTCACCGACATTCCGTCAAAAAGTCTTGAATGTCGATGTCAATGGTGCGAAACAACTTGCCATCAATGCAGCCAATAAAGTCAAAGAATATGCAGCACAATATCCTGAAACTGAATGGGTATTTCAATACAGCCCTGAATGTTTCACTGCAACAGAATTAGAAGTTGCCAAGGATGTATGTGATGCAGTCACAGAAATTTGGGAAGCATCGCCAACCAATAAAGTGATTTTGAACTTACCTGCAACTGTCGAAGTGTCAACGCCAAATGTTTATGCCGATCAAATCGAATGGATGCATCGCAACTTGGCACGTCGTGATGGCGTGATCATTTCTGTTCACTGTCATAATGACCGTGGTTGTGGTATCGCAGCATCTGAATTGGCGATTATGGCTGGTGCTGACCGCGTTGAAGGTTGTGTGTTTGGAAATGGTGAACGTACAGGTAACGTTGACGTTGCAGCCATCGCTTTGAACATGTATACCCAAGGTGTTGCACCGAATTTGGATTTTTCGAACATCAATGAAATCATCGCTACAGTTGAAGAATGTACAGGCTTGCCTGTTCATCCTCGTCATCCATACGCAGGTGATTTAGTCTTCACAGCATTCTCTGGCTCGCACCAAGATGCGATCAAAAAAGGGTTTGAATTCCAGAAAAATGAAGAAATCTGGGATATGCCTTACTTGCCAATCGATCCGAAAGACTTGGGTCGTGACTATGATGCGGTAATTCGTGTGAATAGCCAATCAGGTAAAGGCGGTATTGCATACTTATTAGAATCGAATTACAACGTTGCCTTACCACGTCGTGTTCAAATTGAGTTTAGCCAGATCGTTCAACAACATACTGATGAAAATGGTACAGAAATCAGTGCGCATGAGATTTGGACATTGTTCGAAAAGACTTATGTGGATATCAAAAACCACCATTATCAAACTAAACACTATCAGTTGTCTGATATCAATGGCACACAAATCATTGAATTAGATATTGAAATTGAAGGCGAAATTCAACGTTTACGTGGTGAAGGTAATGGCCCAATCTCTGCAATGTTGAACGCTTTACAGTTGCCAATCGATGTTGTGAACTATGAAGAACGTAGTATTAGTTCTGGTGCAAATGCCAAAGCCCTTGCGTTAATTGAACTCCAAGTGAAAGGCACAGGCAAAAGCGCATTTGGTGCAGGCGTACATGACAACATCGTTACGTCATCAATCGAAGCCATTATTGCATGTACCAACCGATTGATTGAACAAGGTGTGTTAACAACGGATCAAGTGGTTGCCGCTGCAGTTTAACAAAAACAATCGTTTAAAAAGGATACCAGAGTTGGTATCCTTTTTATTATTGATAAAAGATTTATAGGACGAACGATTCCAGTGTCTTTTCCATCGGATTCAGTGGGTTTAGTCACACCACAAAAATTTTCATTTGAAGCACCATTAGAACTTGAGTGTGGGAGGGTATTACCTCGCTTTGATTTAATGGTTGAAACCTATGGAACACTCAACGCAGATCATTCCAATGCCATCTTAATTTGTCATGCCCTATCAGGTCACCATCATGCCGCAGGTTATCATCATGAAGATGATAAAAAAGCAGGTTGGTGGGACAGTTGTATCGGTCCTGGCAAAGCAATTGATACCAATCACTTTTTCGTAGTTGCACTGAATAATATCGGTGGTTGTAGTGGCTCTACGGGACCAATCTCACCTAATCCTGAAAATGAAAATCGTCCCTATGGTCCCGACTTCCCTCTCGTGACTGTGCGAGACTGGGTAAAGACCCAAGCCATGCTTTCTGATCGTCTTGGTATTGATGTATGGTACGCCATCATCGGCGGTTCATTGGGAGGCATGCAAGCTTTGCAATGGTCTTTGGACTATCCAGATCGTTTAAAGAAATGTGCGATTATTGCGAGTGCACCCAAGCTTTCTGCTCAAAACATTGCGTTCAATGAAGTCGCACGCCAATCTATTTTGTCCGATCCAGACTTTCATCATGGACGTTATTTAGAGAATGATAGCTATCCAAAACGTGGCTTGATTTTGGCGCGGATGGTTGGTCATATCACTTATCTATCTGAAGAAGCCATGAAACAAAAATTTGGACGAGATCTAAAATCTGGCAAATTTATGTATGGTTTTGATGTTGAGTTCCAAGTTGAAAGCTATTTGCGTTACCAAGGCGAACAATTTAGCCGTAATTTTGATGCAAATACTTACTTGATTATGACCAAGGCTTTGGATTATTTTGACCCCTCTCGTGAGTATGAGCATTCATTGACCAAAGCAATGAGTCAACCGAAATGTCAATTTTTGGTAATTTCATTCACCACAGACTGGCGTTTTAGTCCAAGCCGCTCACAGGAATTGGTTGATGCTTTGATTGATAATCATAAACCTGTGAGTTACTTGGAAATTGATGCTGAACAGGGCCATGACTCTTTCTTGTTCCCAATTCCGCTGTATGTAAAATCCTTACGTGCATTTTTAGGTGGAGAACAACAGTTGCAATCGACATCGCAGGAGCTGAACTAATGCGTATAGATCAACGACTCGCCGAAAAATGGATTAATCCAAATTCTAGCGTGCTAGACTTAGGTTGTGGCGATGGCGAATTATTGGCTCATATGAGCAAACAGCACAATATTCGTGCTTATGGCTTAGAAATTGATCAAGAAAAGATTGCAATTGCCATCAGTCGGGGGTTAAATATTATCCAACAGGACTTAAACTTAGGTTTAAGCCGCTTTGCCGATCAATCTTTTGACTCTGTCGTGATGGCACAAGCTTTGCAAGCTGTAGATGCACCTGATGTATTACTTCGTGATATGGTGCGTGTTGGTAAGCAAGCAATTATTACTTTTCCAAATTTTGCATATTGGAAGACGCGTTCTTTTCTTGCATTAAAAGGGAAAATGCCTGTTTCGGAGGCTTTACCTTATATGTGGTATAACACTCCGAATATTCATTTATGTACATTCCGTGACTTTGAAGCCTTATGTGCTGAGAATCGGATTAAAATTATTAATCGACTTGCCGTTAATGGTGACCAACAAGGTAGTTTGCTCAGTAAGCATATGCCGAACCTATTTGGTGAAGTCGCAATTTATCGAGTGAGCGCTCTATGAAAAAGACATTAATCAGCACATTTTTATTTGGTCTGATCAGCATACAAGCGCATGCAGACTATGTTGCTCAACCGCAATCCGTTGCTGCACAAGCAGCACGATATTCAGTGATGAGTATTGGTGAATTGCAAAACGCTGCAAAAGCAGGTCAGGCTGGGGCACAGTTTTATTTAGCAACTCGTTACCAACATGGTAAGGACGTTGCAAAAGATGAAAAACAAGCGTTTGCTTTATTTAAAGCTGCTGCAGACAAAGGTATTTCCGCTGCACAGCTCAATGTTGGTCGTATGTATGCCGATGGCATTGGCACCAAAAAAGATGAAGTGTTAGCGCGCAAGTATTTTGAAAAAGCGGCAAGTAATGGTGATAACCGTGCCAGCTTTAACCTTGCTGTGATGGAAGAACAAAAGAAAAACTATATTGGCGCTTATCAATGGTATGAGCTTTCAACACGTGATGGCATGCTTGATACTAAAGTGATTAGTCTTTCTGAAGGTAAGAAAACCGCTTTGGCTGCAAACTTAACCCAAGAGCAAATCCGTACTGCACGTGATCGTGCTGATAAATGGATTCAAGCGCAGTAATTTTTTTTAAGATTTAGTGAAAATATAAAAACCGACTTGTGAGAGTCGGTTTTTTCATTATAGTTATAGCATTCATTCTTATATTAACTGTACTAAATGAGCGATATAGAAAAGGCGATATTCAAAGCAAAACTAGAATTAGAAACAATAACACCAAAAGAAATCCAAAGGTGGGCAATTGAAACATTAGAAAAAAATCCGTCTAATGATCTCGCATTAGAACTCTGTTTCTTATCAACACCTGAGCAGATTAAAGATTATTTTAAACAAATATCCAAAATAATTTTTGATTTAAATCTAACCAAAAATATGATTCAGACATTATTAGAGGAGTATCTCTCAAAAAAAGTAAATTTAACCCAAACACAAAGTGATTTTTATCCATTTTTTTATAAACTTTTTTGTTTGGCTCAGCAATTAAAAAATGAAGAACTCTATGATTTATTAAATTATTATGATGACCAATTTGATCCTTCATTAGAAAGATATAATCAAACTGAACCAGAAGCTGTCTTTCAGGAACTATTGGCTGATTTAGAAACCTTTTGTTCAGAGACATCACACCAAGAATCAAGCAATAATTCTTGACTATCCTCTTTATGCAAAAAGCCCTAAAATTCCACTCAATATGAGCTGATCTAAAATATATATGTCTATTCCATCATGGCTTAATCAAGGCAGCCTTGTGCTTGCAAGTAACAACAAAGGTAAAATCGCAGAATTTGAGCACCTATTTCAACAACTCGATCTACCTGTCGAAATCATTCCTCAAGGTAAACTGGATATTGAAGATGCCATCGAAGATGGTCTAAGTTTTGTTGAAAATGCGATTATCAAAGCGCGCCATGCATCTAAACTTTCAGGAAAACCTGCGATTGCGGATGACTCAGGTCTATGCGTCCCAATTTTAGGTGGTGCACCTGGTATCTATTCTGCACGATATGCAGGTGAACATGGCAATGATACAGCGAATAATGAAAAGCTTTTGGCTGATCTCATTCCCTTCCGCAAAAATGGTGAAAGCATAGAAGGTATGTTCGTGTGCGTACTTGCACTTGTGACACATGCAGAAGACCCTCTACCGCAGATTTTCCAAGGCATTTGGAAAGGTGAGATTTTAGCAGCTGCTCGTGGTGAAAATGGTTTTGGCTATGATCCACTATTTTGGTTGCCAGAACTTAATCTATCAAGTGCCGAATTAAGCAAAACAGATAAAAATAAAATCAGCCATCGTGGTCAAGCGATGCAACTTTTTAAAGCAAGTCTAAGTTAATATTTATAGAAACCTGGAGCATCTATTCAGGTTTCTGTCCCTTTTGCAAAATCATCTACCATCCTTATTGTCTTAATATTGCAATATAAATGTCACATCTTTGTCACGCCAACCTGTTGAGATAGAGCTAAATTTTAAGAGGAAACGGTTATGGCTGGTTTATCTATTTGGCACGTGCTCATTTTTGCAATCGTGGTTATTTTACTATTCGGTACATCAAAACTAAAAAATCTGGGTAAAGATGTTGGTGGTGCCGTTAAAGATTTCAAAAAGTCGATGAAAGATGAAGAAGAAACTACAGCTTCTCTAAATGAACCACGTACTATCGACGCTCAAGTAAAAAATTCTGAAAGCTCAATAAAAAGCTAAGCGAGCACCATTATGCTGAATTTGGGAATGTCCGAACTCCTAGCGTTCGGCATTATCGCCTTACTTGTACTAGGGCCTGATAAATTACCTGAAGCTGCCCGATTCGTTGGGAAATGGTACGCAAAAATTAAACGTACGGTTAGCAATGTTCAAAATGACATAGATCGTGAATTACGTCTGTCCGAACTACGAGAGCAAATGCAGCAAGAAATGCAACGCATTGCTGAGCTTGAACAAAAAATGCAGGCGCAAATGACAGCATTTGAGCAGCAAAAGGTCTCGCTTCAAGAAGATTCTCAAAAAGCTGCTACGCAAAAATGTCAGATTCAGGTGGTCTACCACCACATTCGTCAACCATTGCCTGTGATTTACCTTCCGAAATTTGCCCTATTGCATACATCGGTATCAACTTCATCATTAGAACAAACAACTTCGGTTCCAGAATTAAAGGTAGCAGTATGAGTTCACCCTCTAGCTCTCAACTTCCCCAGTCTTCTTTGGGTGAGCAAGAACAAGATGTTAAGCTTGAGGAAATGCCTATCACCAAGCATTTGATGATTCTGCGACAACATTTATTTAAAATCGTTGCTGCCATTCTGTTACTTTTTTTCTGTTTATTACCCTTTGCCAATCGTACTTATCAAATACTCTCTGAACCGTTACGAGCTCAGTTGCCTGTAAGTTCATCCATGATTGCAACGGATGTTACAGCAACATTTATGGCACCTTTCAAACTAAATTTCTTCGTGGCATTAATGCTGGTTATGCCTTATATCATTTATCAGATTTGGTCTTTCGCTAAACCTGCCCTATATGAAAAAGAGAAATCTTTAGCTCTCCCGATCTTAGTGAGTAGTATTTGCTTGTTTTATTTGGGTATTGCATTTGCTTATTTTATTGCTTTACCTTCAATTTTACATTTTTTCATCAGTGTCTCACCCGAAACAGTGGCACCAATGACCGATATTAATAGTTATTTGGCTTTCTGCTTAAAACTTTTCTTAGTCTTCGGTCTGACCTTTGAGATTCCAGTCGTTACCTTGTTACTGATCTTAATCGGTGTTGTCAGCACGCAAAGTTTAGTTGAGAAAAGACGATTTATTATCGTGGGATGTTTTTTCATTTCGATGTTTGTTACCCCACCTGACGCTATTTCAATGATTATGCTCGCCGTTCCAATGTGGTTATTGTTTGAACTTGGTCTCTTATTAGGCAAAGTTCTAGAAAAATCAAAAGCAACAGCTTAGACTTAAATGATCCAATTTTAGAACAGGTCTAGCACCTGTTTTTTTGACTAAACGTTTTATTATTTATTGATTTTTAATGTATTTGTCACATAACTGTCAAGGCAGCGTCACAATTAAAAACTAAGTTAAAGGCGGGAAATTTTTTATCGCACATATAAACTTAGGATGATTCCATGACACAGCTGACGCCATATCATGAAGACCAAGAACTGGATAATAACACGTCTACAAATGTTCATTTCCGTGACATTTTAGAACAACATATTAACCGCCGTAGCCTCATCACTAAAACTGCAAGCGGTGCTGTCGCACTGACTTTGGCATCAACTTTAACTGGCTGCAATGACAACGATAATAAATCGAATAATAATAACGGCGGAACCAACCCTCCTATTGACCCAAATAAGAAACCTGAAAAATTAAACTTCACTACAGTGCCTAAAAATCTAAACGATATCGTGACTGTACCTGAAGGTTATGAAGCACATGTTCTGTATGCTTTAGGTGACTCAATCAATCCAACATACGCAGAATGGGATGACAACAATATTCCATCAGGTCCAAGTTTCCAATTCCGTTCAGGCGACTGTCATGACGGGATGAGTTATTTTGGTCTAAATACTGCAACAGGTCGTTATGATGAACAGCAGTCAAATGATGGTTTGTTGGTTCTAAATCATGAATATATCAATCCGACATTCTTGCATCCTAAAGGACCAACTAAAGTCGATGGCCGCCGTCCAGAAGATGAAGTAATCCGTGAAGTGAATGCTCACGGCGTCTCGATCATTCATGTAAAGAAAGACACCAAAACTCAAAAAGTTGAATTGGTCAAAAACTCAGTTTATAACCGTCGTATTACCGGTTCGACTCTAATGGAGTTTGCTGGTCCTGCTGCGGGTAATGCATTACTTGCCACTAAGTTCTCACCATCGGGTGTACAAACCCGTGGTACACATAACAACTGTGGTAATGGCTACACGCCATGGGGAACTTACCTCACTACTGAAGAAAACTTCATTGGCTATTTTACACGTAGTGTAACTGATGATGCCGCCCGTCGACCTGAGGAAATTGTTGCACTGCAGCGCTATGGTTTAAAACAAGGTGCAAGTTCACGCTATGGTTGGGAAACTGCACAAGGTCAAGTTGAATCCCAAGATCTTTATGATCGTTGGAATGCTGATGTAAAAGCAGCTAATGCAGGACAAGATTACCGCAATGCACCAAATACTTTTGGTTGGATGGTCGAAATCGATCCATTTGATAGCCGCCAAGCACCTGTAAAACGTACTGCACTTGGACGTTTTGCTCATGAAGACTGCCGTACTAGCCGCGTCATTGAAGGTCAGAACCTAGCTTTTTATATGGGTGATGACTCACGCGGTGAGTATATCTATAAATTTGTATCCGATGCTAAGTGGGATCCAAAAGATATCAACGGCGGTTACCGCGCTGGTGATAAATATATGAACAGCGGTAAATTCTATGTTGCTAAATTCAATGCTGATGGTACAGGTCAGTGGTTAGAGTTAAGCTATGGT
>NZ_GG665950.1:303248-313592 GCF_000156555.1 Acinetobacter sp. ATCC 27244 | reverse complement strand
ATGGTAAGAATGGCTTAACAGAAAGCAATCCTGTCTATCCATTTAAATCACAGGCAGATGTCGTAACTTTTGCACGTTTGGCAGCAGATTCTGTTGGTGCAACAAAAATGGATCGTCCTGAATGGTGTGCAGTCAACCCTGTCAATGGCGAAGTTTATGTGACTCTCACCAATAACTCGAATCGTGGTTCAAGCTATCCAACAGATGCAGCGAACCCTCGTCAATATGAAGATCTAAAAGCGGGCACGACCTTACAAAAAGGTAATGTGAATGGCCACATCATTCGCTTCCGTGAAGCTGAGGATAAAACCACAGCTGAAAACTTCAAATGGGATATCTACTTATTTGGTGCAGAAGCAGCAATGGCATCAAACATTAACCTTTCTGGTTTAACTGATAGCAATGACTTCTCATCACCAGATGGCATGTGGTTTGACCCACGCGGTGTATTGTGGATTCAAACTGACGATGGTGCATATACGGATGTTACGAACTGTATGATGCTGGCAGCACTACCAGGTCAACTGAACGATGGTAGCAAGGCAACAACATCGAATGGGACTGAAACCATCGTTGGGGCAAAAGTGAATGATGAAAATCTTCGTCGTTTCCTCACAGGTCCAAAAGAATGTGAGATCACAGGTGTAACGATGACCCCTGATTACAAAGCTATCTTCATCAACGTTCAGCACCCAGGTGAAGATGCTAAAAGTTATGCAGCACCAACTAGTAACTGGCCTGCAACTCAAACTGACCCGAATAACACCACGGCCCGTCCACGCTCTGCAACAGTGGTGATCACTCGTAAAGATGGCGGTGTAATTGTTGGATAAAACTGCTTAGTTTTAAAAAGTAGATTCAAGCCATGCTATTTTCGGATAGCATGGTTTTTTATTTCAACAAACTGATTTTTTGCTCCACAATCTCCCCCTGTTGCTCACCTTGTTGTGCTTTCTCTGTCCATAGCCATTGTTGCTGACGCATACGCAAAAAATTAGAACATCGTGTTCCGTAGATTGGACTTTGAATAAATGTCGAAGACAATAAAGCCTCCATTTCAGCATTAATCCCCGTATCGGGGAGCAAATCGAGTATCACCTTACGCTCATCCTCCAAAATATCCCAAACTGTAGAATGCAGTGCAGTTTCAGTGATATTCGACTGTTGTAACATCGGTAAAAACTCTTGAGTAAAACGTTTACGTAAATGTTTGGTTTTTTCCCAATCTTCAGACATTAAACCATTCGAAACAACATAAACACCATTGGCGAGAACTTGCGGGGCTTCTCCGCGATTACTCATATAAACGGCTTGCTCTCGATCACCTACAAATAAGTTAAAACCCGCGTATTCTTGTTGTTTTAATTCTAACTGCTGCGCAAAACGAATCGGAGTTAAGTCGCTTTCTAAAAAGGTCTGTATCAAATGACCTCTTGAGGTTTGATATTGATTTTTATCTCGACCATTACGAAAGTTAGTTACAATCGCCCAGCGCCCAGATGCTGTTATCCCCATCCATGTCCCGCCTGACTGTAAATCTTGTCCAGCAATAATGCTGCTATTTTCCCAAGCATGTAAACAAGCACTCGGGCGATGCTAAAACTCATCTCGATTTGAAATTAAGCAAAGTGGCATGTCTTCAAGAACATGCCATGCAAAAGCGACAATACACATTGATTTTGTTCTCACATCTTTACACATTGAATGTACAACATTTTTCACATCATTCCGCTACAATCTGTTCAAAACTTAATTTCAAATTCTAAATTGAGGAACAGCAATGCTGACCTATCCAAATATAGACCCAGTTGCACTGAGCTTGGGACCAGTACAAGTGCATTGGTATGGACTCATGTATTTATTGGCGTTTTTATGTGCATGGGGACTTGCCTCTTATCGCGCTAAGCAGCGTGATGGCTGGACAGGAGACATGGTTTCAGATCTCGTTTTTTACGGTGCGCTAGGTGTTGTACTTGGTGGTCGTGTGGGGTACGTCCTGTTTTACGAATTTGGAAAATTCTTAGAAAACCCACTATGGCTATTCCAAGTTTGGACAGGCGGCATGAGTTTTCATGGTGGTTTTCTTGGTGTAATGATTGCCATGTTATTTTGGTGCAAGAAATACCAAAAAACATGGTTTCAAACACTGGATTTTATCGCACCTTGTGTACCGACAGGTTTAATGTTTGGTCGTATTGGTAATTTCATTGGTGGTGAACTGTATGGTCGTCAAGTTCAAGACCCAAGTTATCCATTTGGTATGATTTTCCCAACAGACCCTTTGGGGCTGGTACGCCATCCATCACAAATCTATCAAGCATTGTGTGAAGGCTTATTACTCTTCATCATTTTATGGTGGTTTAGCTCTAAACCTCGACCACGTATGGCCGTTTCAGCAGTATTCTTAGTTGGATATGGCGTAGCACGTTTCTTTATGGAATTCTTCCGTCAACCCGATGCAGATCAAGGATTCATCTTATTTGGCTGGATGACCAAAGGACAAATTCTAAGCTTCCCAATGATTATTATTGGTCTTTGGATGATTTGGTATGCTTATCGTAAAAACATCTATGATTG
This sequence comes from Acinetobacter sp. ATCC 27244, assembly GCF_000156555.1. Classification (NCBI taxonomy): domain Bacteria; kingdom Pseudomonadati; phylum Pseudomonadota; class Gammaproteobacteria; order Moraxellales; family Moraxellaceae; genus Acinetobacter; species Acinetobacter sp. ATCC 27244. The sequence continues at coordinate 311,015 of NZ_GG665950.1, read as the reverse complement.
GCAATTGAAAAAATAAACAAAATAATGGGAGCTTTGGCTCCCATTATTCATTCAAATGAGCTTTTTAACCAGTTCACCTAAGCGTTTACCTTGAGCTTCACACAATATTTTTTCATCCTGACTTAAACTCTGATCATGACGCGGTCCACTAACATGACTCGCACCATAAGGTGTCCCTCCAGTTTTAGTATTCGATAGTGCAGGAATAGAGTTAGGCAGACCTAAAATCATCATGCCATGGTGAAATAGTGGTGGTAACATCGTCAATAATGTACTTTCTTGCCCACCGTGCATTGAACCCGAAGAGGTAAAAACACAAGCAGGTTTATTATGCAAAGCACCATTGAGCCATAAACTGGTAGTCTGGTCCCAGAAATATTTCATCTCACTGGCCATATTGCCAAATCGAGTGGGTGAACCCAAAGCTAAACCAGAACAATGAGCCAGATCATCTAAGCTACAATATATATCGCCATCTGCCGGTATACTCGGTTGTGCCTCTGTTACAACAGTTGCAAGATTCGGGACTGTTCGAATCCGAGCATTCACCCCTGCTGACTCGATTCCATCCGCAATTAAATGAGCCATTTGCCGAGTAGAACCATATTTGCTGTAATAAAGTACAAGAACGTAAGGTTGCATCACTTTTCATAATTTTGCTAAGTTAAGAACACTATACGACATTTTTACCTTTTTTAGCTGTTGTTGATCTTGTGCACTCACCAAGATCTTGATTAAAAATAACTAGGATATCTCCATGATCTTAAACCGTTATCTAAAAAAACTGAATTTTTTAGAAAAAACATGGTTTCAATTTATTGTCTTTGTATTGCGCCGTTTTGAGGCTGATCGCTGTCGAGAACAAGCAGGATCCTTGACCTATACCACATTATTTGCGGTCGTCCCAATGCTGACTGTGTTTTTGGTGATTATTTCTTCCATCAAAGCATTAGAACCAGCACGACAACAACTACAGCAATTGATTTATAGCAATTTTTTACCTAAAAGCACCATTGCCTTCGATAAAGCCTTAAGTGCCTTTACTGATAAATCGAGCAACCTAACTATTATTGGTATCTTGTTTCTATTTGTCACAACGGTATTAATGCTGTCATCGATTGAGAATGTTTTTAATCGTATTTGGCGTGTCAAAGAAACGCGTACAGGCTTGGTCGGTTTTATGCGCTATTGGACCATTATTTCTTTGGGTCCGATTTTATTAGGGAGCGCATTCGTACTCTCCTCTACAGTTGCCTCAATGAATATCTTAAGCAATAACTTTGCAGGTTATCAGCTAAACGGTGCTTTTCTTTTATGGTTAATTTCATTTTTATTAACCATTATTGGTTTTTTCATTTTGTATTGGACCATACCGAATCGCAATGTCCCGATTTACTCAGCTATGATCGCAGCATGTTTTAGTGCGACAGTGTTTGAAGTCTTAAAACGTCTCTTTGGCTGGATTATGAGTAACTTCACCAGCTATGAAATTGTGTATGGTGCTTTTGCTGCTGTCCCTATTTTTCTGCTTTGGATTTTCTTGTCGTGGAATATTATTTTACTCGGTGTGGAAATCAGCTATGCACTGACCGCATTTCATTCAGGTAAGGAACAAAAGCGTCATCCAATCATGATGTTATTAGATATCTTAGAGCTATTTTATAAGAAGCAACAAGTTGGAAATAGTGTAAGTGAGCATGAGCTACTTGATATCGTAGGTCGTGGTGAGCTGGGGCGTTTACCTTCATATATTCTGCAATTAGAAGCACAAAATCTGATTAAACGTACAGACAATGATGAGTATGTCTTGGTTCGTAATTTAGCACAGGTTGATTTTTGGAGTTTCTTCACCGCACTCCCATATCCACTACCACTACGAGATGATGTTGCCAATGTTCATGCAGATGATGAATGGATGGAAAAAATCGGACCCGCCTTGATTGAAAGCAATGATTATTTAGCAGCTAAACTTTCTATTCCGTTATCCACTATTTTTGAGCAGAAGTAGCAAGAAGACCTCATATTGAGGTCTTTTTTATTTCCTTAACCAACCCTGTAAGCTCACCACCACAATCCCTGCTAACACCAGAATTGAGCCGAGCACGAAGTTAGGTTCAATTCGCTCATCGAGCAACCATACTCCGAAAATGATTCCAAACAATGGGGTTAAAAAAGAGAATACGCCTAAGCGCGAAGCTAAATAATTTCTAAGCAACCAAAACCAAGCTAGAAAACTCGCAAAAGACACCACGAGGGTATGGAATGCCAAACTACCAATTACCAATGGGGTAAAATGAATACTTGCCTGCCCCAAAAACACAGCCAAGCCAAACAATAAAATAAAGCTACCTGCCAATTGATAGAATAAAGTCTGTGTCACCGCAGCTTGTGCCAATGAAGATAAGCGTACGGTAATTGTGGTTGCTGCCCAAGCAATACCAGCAGCCAATGCCAACAAATCTCCCCAAAGCATTTGTTGCTCAATCGCAGAAGCTGTCCCTGATTGCTCTCGGATAAATGTCACCACTATGCCGATAAAAGCTAGAGCAATACCACTCCATTGCAACCAACTTAAACGTTCAGCGGGTAACTTCCAATGTAAACCCAACGCCACGAAAATTGGTGCTGTATATAGCAATACCACTGCATGTGAAGCAGAAGTCCATTGTAATGCTTGCGCCAACAAAAAGAATTCTAAAGAGAATAAAAAGGCAACTAAAGCACCTGCTTGAAGATTTTGGCGATTGAATAATTCAGCAGCTTTATCCAAATACAATAATGGTAATAACAAAATTGCTGCCAAGCCCGAACGCAGTGCAATCTGCATAAGAGGAGAAATATCAGGAGCTGCCATTTTTAGAATGACTTGTTGTAATCCCCAAATCATGCAGAGTCCGATCATAAGACCAGATGCTCGTGCATCTAATGTTTTACGCTCATCCATTGCCAGCTCCCAATTTTATAATTAGAAAGCCAATATAAAGCTGTCTTATTTTGATGATATAGTGAGATTTAGACAATGCATGCATATTTTCAGGCAATTCTCATATTATGAAAAAGTCAGCACATCGCATCCAAGATTTTCAGGAGCTACCCGCCTGTGATGATATTCCAGCATCATTGTGGCTACGTATTCGCGATGCACCCGCTGAAACCTTTTATCCTAAACATGCGCATGCATGGGGAGAGTTTATTTATACTTTTGATGGGGTACTGGAGGTCAGTATTGACCAGATTCATTATCTTACACCCCCACCTTATGGGATTTGGCTACCTCCTCATTTACAACATAGTGGGATCAACCGTCATGAGGTCACGCATTGCATTTTGTATGTACACGAAAACCTGTGCCAAAACATGCCACAACAAGCGGGTATCTTACTGACTGCACCATTGGTTCCAGCGTTGCTAGAGCACATTCGTAAACACCCTTTTTCAGAGCAGGACCCAGAATATTTACGCTTACTACAAGTATTACTAGATGCACTCACACATGCTGAATTGGTAGGAAGTTATTTACCCACCACACAACATCCTGCCTTATCAAAAATATTAAGCCACTTACATGCATATCCAGCGGATAATAGTACCCTGCAGCAGCTTGCGGAAATGATAAACATGACCGAAAGAACCTTGGCTCGTTATAGTCAAAAGGAGCTTGGCATGTCGTTACATGAATGGCGACAACGTCTCAAGGTGATGAAAGCGATGTCGATGCTCAATCAAGGGAAAACCATTGAAAATATTGCATTAGATTTGGGTTATGCGAGTTCTTCCGCCTTTATTTATATGTTTAAACGTTGGATGCACTTTACCCCAGATCAATTTAGGAAATTGTATCAAGGCAGTTCTCTACAATAAGCCATACCGTTTTAAATTTTCCTGCTCATAAGGTGCATCTTCAGCCGGATAACGCAAGTCTGCATGTCCTTGCTGTTTGGCCAAGGACCAAATGATGCTTTCTCCAGCTGGCAAAACCGTTGACGATAGTTGATACAGTGGATCGGTATAAGCTTTCTCACTGTCAATCCACTGCCAACCCTGTTGTTGAAATGCAAGAACCACGTCATCCAAAAAAGCCGCATTAATGGCATTTACATGTAATAACAGTACATGTTTTGGTGAATATCCAATTGTATCTATTGCAAGCTGATCATAATAATCGGCTCGATCTAGCAAATGATAAATGTATGCTTGCTTTAATTTCTCAAGCTGATCACTCTGATGATGCTTTTGATAAGACAAGTATTTTTGGTTATAAAACCAATCACTGGCATCAATACTCACTGCACCCGACTGATAGTCATGCTGTTTAAGATACCCAACAACTGCATCTCTTTTTTCTTGGGTATTGCCTTCTTTCAAAAAAGGATAACGATATCTTGCAACCCAGCCCTGTAACGGTTGAAATACTTGTTCTGCTCGTCGAATTCCATCAATGTATTGTTGGCTACTGATGCTGTCTTTATTTAAGTTAAGATGAAACTCACTATGGTTACCAATTTGATGACCTTGTTTCCCCCATTCAGCAACCAATTGTACACCTGCATAATCACCAATCTTGATTACACTCGGGTAAATAATACTTTTGATTCGATGTTGATGAAGTTGCTCTAAAATATGCTGATTAATTGTTAAGGCTTGAACATTTAAATCAGGATTTACCCCATCATCGAAACTCAACGCCAACTGCTTCGCATGAACGAAACTGGTGATCAAAAACAGTGTCAGGTATAGCCCTATTTTCATTCTATTTTTCTCATTTCTTTTCCCATAAAAAAACGCTGATACCTAGATATCAGCGCCATATCACTCATTCTTATGCTTTAACAAAGGTATCCCAATCATATTCCCCAGACTGAGTAATTAATTTCATCGTAAGCTGATCATTTGGATTTAAAGCACCTACTCCAGCTGGCGTACCGGTCATAATCACATCACCTGCTTGTAAACTAAATGACTGATTAATTTCGACCAATAGCGCTCCGATATCAAACAACATATCCCGACTAAAACCATGCTGACGCTGTTCGCCATTGATCATTAAAACCAATTCTAATTCTTGTAAATCACCGATTTCATCTGCTTCAATCCAATCTGCCAATATACAAGCACCATCGAACGCTTTTGCTCGCTCCCAAGGCTGTCCTTTGTTTTTCAATTCACTTTGCAAATCACGCAAAGTTAAATCCAAACCTAACGTAATCGCACCAATTGCTTCTAATGCTTTGTTCTTATCGATTTCTTGCGATAAAGGATGTGCAATTTGCAAACAAATTTCACATTCATAGTGACACTCGCCTAAGGCCTGATTCCAAGCGACACCTTGTGCTAACGTAGCAAGGCTACTTGGTGGTTTCATAAATAAAATCGGACGATCTGGGACAGCATTCCCCAACTCTTTCGCGTGCTCTGCATAATTTCTACCCACACAAACAATTTTTGAAGGCTGTGTATTCATGAAAACTCCTTGTTGTTTTGAACCGTTATTTATTTTTACAACTATTTTTTAAAACTATTTTCAAATTTATTTTGATCTGCTGGATTAGTAAAAACACGTTTGGGTACGATCACAACTGTTTGGTTTTTAAGTTCCAACATATAAGTCAATTTGCCAATTACAAAAGATTGAACTTCACTATATTGTGCTTTTTGTTTCTTCCCTGCAGCATATAACTCAAAGTAGTCTTGATATAGGTCAATACCTTGTTCACTTTTCCCAAATTGATAGCGCACAAATTGACGTTTAAACAACAGCGGCAATAACCAAAAGCGCATGATCGCTTGCATGATCAAGAAGAAAACACCGAGTGCCACATAGTAACGACCAACTCCGGTGAACCCCAAATAAATTCCCCAAAGGATAATTGCGATGCTAATTGCGGGGGTTAGAAAACGAGTAATCGGTTTTTTGCCAAAAGTGACTAAAGCAAAGCCATCTTGAGATTCTTCCAGATTAAGATAAAAACGTGCGGATATGGTTGGACGCTGTTCAGACATATAACACTTCAATTCGGGTGATCATAGACAGGCATAGATATTACACCAGTTTTTCATCATTCAGACTCGTTTTACATAATAGGGCTATTTCCTTAGCAGAAAAAAGTTATAAATTGTTGTAGTTGGAATCACCAAAAGAAAATCAAAGGAATGTGATGTCTCGTTTTATCACTCTATTTACAATTTTTCTATATTGTTCAATACAGTATAGCTTCGCACAGCTTATTACATGGTCAGATAATATTCCGAGTGCTATACAACCATTTCAAAATCAACCAAAAACTCTGGCAAGTTATACGCAAAATGATATTTTTATCTACGGACACCCAGCCGTAAAAACCTCAGTTCCGACCCTCAAAAATAATCCTCAGCCAACCGCAAACTTTACGACCGCTGCGATGATTGTTCCTGTGAATGCACAACAGGTTGAAAAAACACTGACCGACTTTCATCAATATGTTGGTCTTTTCCCCACACTGAAATCTGCGAAAACATTAGCTCAATCTGGCAATATCACACAGATGAAATATCGTGTTTCGATACCAACCCCTATCCCTGTTTTAAACTTTAATGAAAATATCATCATGCAACACCAATTGACTGAAAATAGTATTTCAACCCTGGTGATTGATGCCCCTATACCCTATGGTGTCGGTAAATTTGAATGGTTTGCTTTGGATGAAAATCGAACATTAATCACACTAACCCAATGGGGTGACCTAAATCAGCCTCAAGGTTTTTTAGTTAAAAAAATTCTAGCTGCGATTCCCGAAGTGAAGCTTGGCATTCCCAGCAGCGGCAGCGCTTTTATCTTAGAATCATTAAGAACACGATTTAACACACTCACACCTATCGCGCTTCCTGCAGGTCAAACACCCTCTCCACAACTCACACCTGCCCAATTAGTTAAAATTGCACAACTGAGTCAAGCTGCTCAACAACCTGTAAGTTTTCTACATTCCCCAACTACAATCGCTTATACACATGGTCGGGAGTCAATGCGCTTTACGACAACCTACCAGTTCTACAAGCAATCGCCTCAACAACTACAAAAATGGCTTGCCCCAGTGACTTATAAGGAGTTATTTCCACGTCAAATTAAAAAAGTGAGCACTACACCTATTCAAAACCAAAGTCAGGATGCCGATATTCAGGTCAATGTTAGTTTAGGTGTAATTAACATTCCATTTGCTTTTAAATTGCAGTTTAACTACCCACAGACCACCGAAAATAACTTTCATGCCAATGGCGGAGATTTACGCTATATCAAAGGGCGAATGCAGATAAATACAGTGAATCAAGGATCTTTATTTAAAATGACGACCGCTATGAAAATTGATGAAAAAGCACCATTTTTATTAAGAGCGATGCGCAGCCTTCCTTATCACGATACGTTACCTGCCGTTGGTGGGAATACGGTATTTGTACAAAAAATACGAACCAAACTCTAAAAGCAATAGGCACAAAAAAACCGCATTTAAGCGGTTTCTTTTTTCAAATTGGTGCGCTCAGAGAGATTCGAACTCCCGACCCCTTAGTTCGTAGCCAAGTGCTCTATCCAGCTGAGCTATGAGCGCATATTTGATGTTGGGCATTATACGTATTTTTTCTCAATTGATAAGCTCTTTTTCACTCGATCATGATCAACTGGCTATAGATTGCTCTTTTCATACATAACCACCGCTTCAAAAATAATAGAAACCTTAACCTGTACCATCTTAACCTTATAATTAAATTAAATATTATTTAGAATAGTTTTTAACAAGC
>NZ_GG665950.1:244374-302741 GCF_000156555.1 Acinetobacter sp. ATCC 27244 | reverse complement strand
ATAAAAAACCATAAATAAACAATTAAACCCTAGAGCAAAATTTCAAAAAAAACAAAATAAAAAACAATTCAAACACCCCAGTAAGATAAATTAAAACACCTAATTCGTGCTTTAAAAGTTAAATTTAAAACAACAACCTTTAATAAAATATTTTTTATTTTATATAGTTAAACTCAAACATTTTTAAAATAAATTGCATGTAATTTGATATTTCTAAAATGAATCATCACAAGATATAAGTTGATGCTATGCTTTTTCTGTTTAATTTTATGATGAACACCCTGATTTAAAGTTATCAAAATGTGATAAAGAGCACCCCAGATTCCAAAAGAATAATGCTCAATTTTATGCATGTAACTTTATTTAATTATGGCAAAGAAGCCAATATAAATATGCACTATTATTGTGCGTATAAATATAATCGTTTATGGAGAAACATTTAAGATGTTAAGAGGAATTATATTAACCAGCACTTTAGTGACCTTAGGATTCGGTTTAACAGCATGTGGAAAAAATAAAGGTGAAGTTGGAGAACCCAAACGCCCAGAATGTATCGCCCCAGCAAAACCTGGCGGTGGTTTCGATCTCACATGTAAACTGGCACAAAATGCTTTCAAAGAAACCAAACTCTTAAATTCTCCTATGCGTGTAACCTATATGCCCGGTGGTGTAGGCGCTGTAGCATACAATAAAATCGTTGCTAACGACCCTGCGAATGACAATGCGATTGTTGCATTCTCTACCGGCTCATTACTCAACCTTGCCCAAGGAAAATTTGGCCAATATACGGAAAAAGATGTTCGCTGGTTAGCGATTGTCGGGACAGATTATGGCGTGGTTGCGGTCAATGCAGAATCTCCATATAAAAATCTTAACGACTTAGTTGCTGCACTCAAGAAAAATCCGAAATCCGTGAGCTTCGGCGCAGGTGGTAGTGTGGGCGGTCAGGACTGGATGCAAACTGCGATGCTTGCAAAAGCTGCAGGTGTAAATCCTAAAGACATGACATACATTGCCCTAGAAGGCGGCGGTGAGGCGGTAACATCTGTTCTGGGTAATCACATCCAAGTGGTCAGCGCTGGAATTGCTGAAGTCATCCCTCATATTAAATCAGGAAAAGTACGTGCTCTAGCCGTGTTTGCTCCTGAACGTCTACCAAATGAATTAGCAAACATTCCGACTGCAAAAGAACAAGGTTATGACATTCAATGGCCAGTTGTACGTGGATATTACGTTGGTCCAAAAGTCAGTGACGAAGCTTATCAATGGTGGAAAACTTCATTTGAAAAAATGATGCAAGATCCAAAATTTGAGCAATCACGTCAACAGTTTGAGCTACTCCCGCTCTCCATGACAGGTGAAGAATTAGATCAGTTTGTAATCCAACAAACCAATCAATTAAGAGCATTATCTAAAGAGTTCGACCTCGTTACAAAATAGCACTTAAAACCCAGAAAACATTTCAACCGCTGATCTTTCATAGAATGAAACTCAGGGTTGAAGTGTTCCTGAATTTTAATGAAAAAGGAATGATCTATGTCCGCAGAAAGGATTTTTTCAGGGACCTTAGGACTCGTCAGTCTTGGCCTACTCTACTTGGCTTGGGGCTATGTCGCACCCATTGCATATGACCCGTTAGGACCACGTCCTTATCCCGTACTCCTGTTATTACTTTTAATTTCATGTTGTTTATATCTTACCTTTAGACCTCGAAAACTCGCTGAATTTATTGATCTGGGATACACCCCATCCGTCTTAAAAAAAATCGGTTTGTTGATGCTGTTTATGCTGATTTATGCCGTTACTTTTGAGTTCTTAGGTTTCCCTATTGCAACAGCCATCATGTTTTTCCTTGTCGGCACCCTCTTCGGAGGAAGTTTAAAAGCATCACTAATCACAGGCATTGTTTTTGGCTGCCTCTTATATGGGTTATTTGACTACATATTAGATGTACCACTGCCATTAGGATTTTTTAGTTAATCAAGGAAGAATTAATGGACGTTTTTGAATATTTAATGTACGGCTTTCAAGTCGCATTAACCCCACAAAACCTATTCATTGCACTGATTGGTGCATTCATTGGTACGATTGTCGGCTTATTGCCTGGTCTCGGTCCAATTAACGGTGTTGCATTACTCCTTCCTTTTGCTTATGCCTTAGGACTCCCCCCTGAGAGTGCATTAATCTTACTGGCAGCCGTTTATCTCGGATGTGAATATGGTGGACGAATTTCCGCCATTCTAATCAATGTCCCCGGAGATGCAGCAGCAATTATGTCCACCATGGACGGTTACCCACTTGCTAAACAAGGAAAAGCAGGGATTGCGCTGTCGCTCTCGGCCATGAGCTCATTTATTGGCAGTTTAATTGCAATTATCGGGATCGTATTATTTGCTCCCCTTTTAGCAAAATGGGCAATTGTTTTCGGGCCAGCTGAATATTTCGTTTTAATGGTATTTGCTCTGACCTGTTTAAGTGGCCTCGTGGGTGATCAACCGATTAAAACAGCCGTAGCAGCCTTGATCGGATTACTGTTTGCTACCGTTGGTGTCGATGCAGTGACAGGTGTCTATCGCTTTACATTTGACTCAGTAAACCTCAGTGATGGCGTTCAGTTCACTACCATCGTGATCGGTTTTTTCAGTATCAGTGAAATTCTGATTATGTTAGAAAAAACAGCGATTGGACAGAAAGCACTTGGACAAGGTAAACGCAGTCTTTTCAACCTAAAAGAATTTTTGTTCACCCTAAAAACCACGATTCGTAGTTCGCTACTGGGCTTCATTGTCGGCATTTTACCGGGCGCAGGCGCAACAATTGCCAGTGCAATGTCTTATACCAGCGAACGAAAACTTGCGGGAAAAGATGGAAAATTTGGTGACGGCGATTTACGTGGTATTGCAGCACCTGAAGCAGCCAATAATGCTTCGGCATGTGGTTCATTTATTCCAATGTTAACTCTAGGTGTACCTGGTTCAGGTACCACAGCTGTGATGTTAGGTGCATTAACGCTTTACAATATTACGCCTGGTCCACAGTTATTCACTGAACAACCAACGATTGTTTGGGGACTAATTGCATCATTATTCATTGCCAGTATTTTATTATTGATCATGAATATTTCATTGGTACGTTTCTTTGCCAAGTTGTTGAGCGTTCCAAACTTTATTCTTCTTCCTGCAATCGCAGCAGTCAGCTTCGTTGGTGTGTATGCAATACATAGCACCGTATTCGACTTGGTTCTGATGGTTGGATTGGGTATTTTTGGTTATATTTTACGTAAACTCAACTTCCCATTATCCGCCCTGATCTTAGGCTTTGTTTTGGGTGAGCTTATGGAGTCAAGCTTACGTCGCGCACTGTCTATTTCTCAAGGTGAATTGTCAATCTTGTTCGATGGCTACATCACCAAAGTATTGTGGATTTTAGCAGGTATCATGATCGTACTTCCTTTAATCCGCTGGTTACGTAACCGTCACAGAGCGATTTAAATAATGTTGACCGATAGAGAATAAAATCTATCGGTCATTTACCTTTTATTTATGCGATTTGATTTATGCAATTGTATCTAAAGTATGCTTTGAGTCTAAGCCTTGCATTTTTAGGTGCACTTGTTGCACAGTGGCTACACTTACCTATTCCATGGCTGCTCGGGCCATTATTCACCACCGCTCTTCTTAAAATAAATCACGCTCCCATCGAATGTCATAATTCTGCACGCAGTATTGGACTATCCATCATAGGACTCACGCTCGGTTTATATTTCACACCAGAGATGATTCACCTAATCGCATCACATTGGCTGGTATTACTGATCGGCCTGTTGTTTGCATTATTACTCGGTGCAATCGGTGCCTTTATATTGCAACGCTGGGCAAAAGTCGACTTTAAAACCGCATGGTTTGCTTCTGCAATTGGTGGGGCAAATGAGATGTCTCATCTCGCAGAACACTATCAGGCACGCGTTGATCAAGTTGCATCAGCTCATACATTACGCGTATTAATGGTGGTGGTGATTGTGCCTTTCTTTTACCAATTTATGGGCTGGCATGGTTTTGATACGGATCAAATCGCAAAACATCTCGAAGTGAACTGGTTTGGTTTTTTCAGCTTGGTCTTGATCTCTTATATTGCCAGTCGTATTTTTATTCAGTTTAAACTCCCTAATCCATGGACCTTTGGTGCATTATTGGTTGCTATCTTCTTTACAGCACAAGATATTCATCTATCCGCAATTCCGACACCGATTATTCATCTAGGACAAGTCTTACTCGGTTGGTCATTAGGTAATAAATTTAAACCTGGATTTTTTAAAACCGCCCCGCGTTATTTAAGCATTGTGGCACTTTGTAATCTAGGCGCATTATTCTTAACTGGGCTGCTAGCTTATACACTGATGCAATGGACGGATCTTCCTATCGCCACCCTTGGTTTAGGACTTGCGCCCGGTGGTGTCGCTGAAATGACGATCACAGCCAAGGTTCTGCAACTCGGTGTTCCAATCGTGACTGCATTTCATGTGGTTCGTATGGTAGGTGTCTTGGGAACAGTCGGATATTTATATCTTTTCTTCGATAAAATACTACAAAAGAAAATTCAGACACAAAAAAACCGCAATTAAGCGGTTTATTTCATTAAGTTGGTGCGCTCAGAGAGATTCGAACTCCCGACCCCTTAGTTCGTAGCCAAGTGCTCTATCCAGCTGAGCTATGAGCGCATTACTTATGTGCCTATGCAGGCGTGTGTTACTTTTAAATCTTTACTTGGTGCGCTCAGAGAGATTCGAACTCCCGACCCCTTAGTTCGTAGCCAAGTGCTCTATCCAGCTGAGCTATGAGCGCCTTAAGTAAAGTGGCGGTGAGAGAGGGATTCGAACCCTCGATACAGTTACCCGTATGCATCCTTAGCAGGGATGTGGTTTCAGCCACTCACCCATCTCACCGTAACACGAGCGCAATAATACAAACTAAATCCCCATTACACAAGGGAAGAACCCTATTTTTTCTGTTTTTTTAAATCAATCAAATATTTTTTAAACAATTTTGGTATTTTTTCAGCATTTTTTTGCTTTTCACTTGTTAATATAGGCATCTCTTTTATACAGATCCATGACATAAACACAATCTTGCAATCTTTGACGTGCAGTCTAAGTTTGAATGTCTTATGCTAAAGTGATCTGCCAGATGTGAAATGAAACGATATGACTACAAATTGGGTTGATCCCGAAGCAAAAGCAGAAGCTGAACGTTACGATAATCCTATTCCGAGCCGAACTCTTATTCTTACTACATTAGAACAATTAAAAACTGCGCAATCTCACGCAGAACTCGTTGAGCATTTTAATATTCAAGACCAAAAAAGTATTGATGCCTTGAACCATCGTTTAAGTGCGATGGTTCGCGATGGTCAACTGATGAAGGATGGTTTTAAATATCAGCCCTCAACAGATGCGCCTAGCTACGAAGCAACGGTTTATATCAATAGTAAAGGTTTAGGTACTGCAAATATCGCGGGACAAGATGATGTCCTCTTACCTGAACGTGAGTTGCGTCTCGTTTTTAATGGTGACCGCGTTAAAGTACGTCAGACTTCAGTTGATCGCAAAGGTAAAGCTTGGGGCTTCATTACTGAAGTGGTACAGCGCCGCGTGAAACAAATCATTGGTAAAGTGGCTGAACATCAAGGTGAATACTTTATTCAACCAAGTAATCCAAATCAGCATCAACCGATTACCCTAGAAAAAGAACTGATTGAACATGCCAATGCCAAAGTTGGTGATATGTTACGTGTTGCGATTGATGATTATCCAACTCGTGAAGAGCTTGCAACTGGTCACGTGGTTCAATCCATGGCAGACAAAGCGGATACTGAAATTATTATCCCGCAAACAATTTTAGAATTTGGTTTGCCTTATGAATTTCCAGAAGCAGTGATTAAAGAAGCTGAAAGCTTTAAAGAACCTTCTGCACAAGACATAAAAAATCGCGTTGATTTACGAGATCTGCCACTGGTCACTATTGATGGTGAAGATGCACGCGACTTTGATGATGCTGTGTATGCGGAGAAGCGCCCAGGAGGCGGTTACCGTGTTGTGGTGGCAATCGCAGATGTAAGCCATTATGTTCGTTTAGAGTCGCCATTAAACGAAGAAGCGGAAGATCGTGGCACATCGGTTTATTTCCCGCACTTCGTCCTGCCAATGTTACCAGAAGCCTTGTCGAATGGATTGTGTTCTCTAAATCCGCATGTAGACCGTTTATGTATGGTTTGTGATTTAAAACTATCACGTGCAGGTAAAGTGACAGGTTATGAGTTCTATCCTGCGGTTATGCATTCCAAAGCACGTTTGACCTACACCCAAGTTGGTCAATATTTTGAAGGTGCAACAGATGCGATTCCTGAAGACAAGACCATTCATAAATCACTAAACACACTATTCCAACTCTATCAAACGCTTAAAGGCCTCCGAGCTGAACGTCATGCAATGGAATTTGAAACCATTGAAACCTACATGACCTTTGACGAGTTAGGTGGAATCAAGGAAATCTTGCCACGCACACGTAACGATGCACATAAACTCATTGAAGAATGTATGTTATTGGCTAACGTTGCGGCTGCAGAGTATTGCTTAGAACACGATATTCCGATGCTTTATCGTGTACATGAAGCACCGGAGTTTTCACGTATTCAAAAAGTTCGTGATTTTGTGAAGTTGCTTGGTTTACCGTTCCCTGAACAGCCAACACAAGCGGATTATCAACGTGTTATTGAAGCAACTAAAGATCGTTTAGATGCACCAAGTATTCATGCCGTTTTGTTACGCTCGATGATGCAAGCTTATTATGGTGCGAAGAACTCAGGACACTACGGTCTTGCTTATGAGGCGTATACGCACTTCACTTCACCAATTCGTCGTTATCCTGACTTGCTCTTACACCGTGCGATCAAGGCTTATTTACAACAAAAACCTTATCCATTGTCAGGTGCGGCGCTCGATGATGCAGGCGAGCATTTCTCACAAACAGAACGTCGTGCTGACGAAGCTTCACGCAGTGTAACCACATGGCTGAAATGTCACTACATGCAACAACATCTAGGCGATGAATTCGTTGGGGTGATCAGTGCCGTGACTGAGTTTGGTCTATTTGTTACCCTTAAAGATCTCTATGTCGATGGCATGATTCATGTGAGTCAATTAGGTGAAGACTTCTTCCTCTATGATCAAGCCAGCCAAAGTTTAATCGGACAGAACCGTGGACAATCGTTTAGCCTCGGTGATGAAGTCAAGATTCAGGTTGCAGGCGTGAATCTAGAGGAACGTAAGATCGACTTCCAATTGGTACAACAGTTGACTCATTTGGGTCGTGTAATTCGCCAAAAAGCACCTCGTACTGCGAATCCTTCTAGCTCGAATCGTGCGTCAACAACTGAAGAAGTATTCGGCAAAGCACCTTCATCTACGAAAGCTAAAGTCAGTGAAGACGGCGAAAAGCCTGTGCGTAAGAAAAAGGATAAGAACAAACCAAGTTCTTATAGCAAAAAGCCAGCTAAAAAGGCTTCGGCTAAGCCTGATACGAAAGAAAAGGCCAAAAAGAAAGTGAAAAAGAAAAAGTCGAATGCGAAAGCAAAGGCTGAGTAATTGATAAAAGATAAGAGAGCTTCGGCTCTCTTATTTTTTCGATTTGAAGCATGTGCTCGCCATCTATATCAATAAACAAAATTGAATTAACAACAAAACAATCATCTAATAAATCATGAATCAACCTTGATTTCCGTGCTTGTAAGCCTTACATCTATAACTATGTTTAAAGATGATATGGCAAAAATACAATGACACTACAGCAAGCAACACTTCCCACTCCCCAGTTTAATCAAATCCAACTTGCCGACTTAAAACAACAGATTGAAAGCACCATTCAAAATGGTCAAAACTTCTTAAATCAACTCAATGAAGCTCCTCAAGACATCGAAGCACAACTTGCAACGCTGACTGAAGTCGATCAGCTTGAAAATAACATGAGTGAATCATGGGGCATTTTGTCACACCTCAATGCGGTCATGAACAATGCCGAAACCCGTGAAGTGTATCAATCACTTTTACCGAGTTTAAGCGAATACTACACTCAGCTTGGACAGCACACGGCATTATATCAAACCTATCAACAGATACATGACAGCGCTGCGTTCCAAAGTCTGAGCGAAGCTCAACAAAGTGCCATTAAACTCGCTTTACGTGATTTCAAACTTTCAGGCGTTGCACTTGAAGGCGAAGCCAAAAAACGTTATGCGGAAATCTCAGCACGTTTATCACAACTGTCTTCAGATTTCTCTAACCATGTACTCGATGCAACGCAAGCTTATTTCAAAGCATTAACAGAAGAACAACTCAAAGGCTTACCACAAAGCAGTATTGAACTATTAAAGCAATATGGACAACAGCGTGAGCTTGATCAAGCCGTTGCCACACTCGACTTCCCTGCTTATTTTGCGATTATGACCTATGCTGATGATCGCGAACTTAGAGAGGAGCTGTATAAAGCCTACGTGACTCGTGCCTCAGAGCAATCTGACAAGACTGAATTTGATAATACTCCTGTGATGGAAGAAATTCTGAGCTTACGTCAAGAGATGGCACAACTACTTGGCTTTAACAATTTTGCTGAATACTCCTTGGCCAGCAAAATGGCACCTAACGTCGAAACCGTCGATAAATTCCTAGTGGATTTGGCAGAACATGCACGCACACCTGCTCTTGCCGAAATCGCTGAACTCAAAGCAATTGCACAACAGGATGGTATCGAAGAACTCAAACCGTGGGATGCCACCTATTATTCTGAAAAGCTGAAACAACAGCAATTCAACTTGTCTCAAGAAGCACTTAAACCCTATTTCCCAGCTCCAAAAGTTGTGGACGGTTTATTCCAGATTGTGCAACGTCTTTATGGTATCCAGATCGTTGAACGTCAGGCACCTGTTTGGCAAAATGATGTGCGTTATTTTGAAATTGAAGATCAAGGTCAAGTGGTGGGTGGTTTCTACTTCGATTTATATGCCCGCAATGGCAAACGCGGTGGCGCATGGATGAGCGGCTTCCGTTCCCGCGTACAAACCACAAATGGACTGCAAAAACCAATTTGCTATATGGTGTGTAACTTTACACCACCGATTGGCGATCAGCCTGCCCTGCTTACGCATGATGAAGTGATTACCCTATTCCATGAATTTGGTCATGGCTTACATCACATGCTCACCGAAGTGGATAATATCTCGGTTGCAGGCACACACGGCGTTGCATGGGATGCAGTGGAGTTACCAAGCCAGTTCATGGAGTTTTGGGCATGGGACAATGAAAGTTTAGATGTACTTAGCGAGCATATTGAAACCAAGCAAACCTTGCCGCAAGAATTGTTAACTGCATTGTTGAATGCGCGTTTCTTCCAATCAGGTATGCAAACACTACGTCAAATCGAATTTGCACTATTTGACCTCACTATTCACCGTCAATCGCCCGCTTTAAATAGCGAGCAAATCCAAGCGACTTTAGATGACATTCGAGCGAAATTTTCGGTTGTTCCTACTGTTGCTTATAACCGTTTCCAACACAGTTTTAGTCATATTTTTGCAGGTGGCTATGCTGCAGGTTATTACTCATATAAATGGGCAGAAGTTTTAGCCAGTGATGCCTTTGACCGATTCGAAAATGAAGGTATTTTTAACACAGAGACTGGAAAAGAATTTCGAAAGTTTATTCTAGCAGTTGGCGGAAAAGATACAGCACTTGATGCGTTTCGCAATTTCAGAAAAAGAGAACCAAAAATAGATGCATTATTGCGTCATCAAGGTTGGACGAAGACAGATAAAACCGCTTAAACTACGTCATTATTGTTCACAGGATGGTATTAACTGACATGAAAAGACAATTCATCGCGGGCGCTAAATGCCCAAAATGTGGGGCTTTGGATCGTGTCGTTAAAATCATTACTGTGGATGACGAGTGGATTGAATGTATCGAATGTGCTTATAGCGAAAAACGTCCGACCCATGTGGAAGAGTCGCAACCCGCTGAGCCAGATGAAATTGGGGTGATACAGTTCAAACCTCGTCATTTTGACTAGAAGGTTAAAAAAATGACGTCACCAGCCCAAACAAGCAACTCCAAATTATTATGGATGATCATTGGTGGGATTAGCCTCGTTGTGCTGATATTTTTTACTGCACAGTGGCTGTTATCTAACCATACAGCAGAAACTGAAACAGCTGTAAGCCAACCCCATCCTGTAACGACTTCATTAGAAAATGTCGAAGCCGCTAGCGCTGCGATGATGAGTCATGTAAATGAGGAAAGTGACCCAGCTCCGATTCAACTGGTTGAAGAATCAATACTCAAAGCAGCTGTGCCAAACAATGAAAGCCTAGCAAAAGAAGAAATTGCTAAATTAGATGATATTCAACACCAGCTCAAAGATCAGAAACAAGAGTTACAAGCCCAACACCACGATGCTGATACTTTAATAAAACTCAAAGAAGAACAAATCAAACTATTAGAAGCACAACTGCTCCAAACACAAGCATCGTAAAACAGCTTTTAAGCTATTCAATTTGCTAGAATGTGATCATCCCTTCTAGCATTTTTATTTTATGCCTATCGTCAGTCAACGTCACCCTGTCGTTCTTGCAATCGCATGCCTGACGTTTTCAGCTTTTTTATTCTCACTTATGGGCATATGCATCCGTTTTGCATCACATACCATCGATAACTACACCATTGTCTTTTTCAGAAACTTAGTTGGATTGATACTGTTCTTACCTTTCATTTATAGACAAGGCACCGATTTTGTCAAAACAGAAAAAATCTGGATGCATACTTGGCGAAGTATTATTGGATTAGCTGCAATGTACGGTTTCTTTTATGCAATTGCTCATCTTGAATTATCCAATGCGATGGTCTTTACCTACTCTTCCCCAATCTTTATTCCTTTTATTGCATGGCTCTTTCTTAAAGAACGTATCAGCACGCTAATGCTTTGCGCGGCAGCACTCGGTTTTATTGGGGTATTTTTTGTGGCAAAGCCTGATCAAGGGCTATTGAACTGGTTATCAATCATTGGAATCACCTCTAGTTTATGTGCAGCGATGGCATTTGTGACTGTCCGCGCGCTTACCCAGACCGAGCCCCCAGAGCGCATCGTATTTTATTTTTGCTTTATCGGTGCTCTACTCTCAGGCATCCCGATGTTTTGGGTTTGGCGCCCCTATCAACTTGAAGAATTATTCTTTCTGATTGCGGCTGGTGTACTCGCCAATGTTAGTCAACTATTTATGTCACATGCGTATCGTCTAGCGCCAGCAGGTCAGATCGCTCCAATCAACTATGTCGCGATTATCTTTGCAGGTATCTGGGGCTTTTTACTTTGGCACGAATTACCTGATACCTACAGTCTAATTGGTTTTGGCTTTATTTTGATTGCGATCTTTTTATGTAGTCCACTTACACAAACCTATAAGAAATGGCGTTTTAAACTTTAACAATACGCTACTCTTTTGAATAAAATTGCAACGATACAAATTAGGAAAATTCAAACTCATGAATATAAGAAATACCGTTTTTGTAAATGAATCTCCTGAAATGATTTCAGCATTCAATAAAGCTCAAGAAACCTTTAAATATTTTTGGCGAGAACTTTCTTGGGAATATCGCAGAATAATTCCTGCTTTTGATCTTGCTTATGTTAAATGTGCATTCATCCAAGAACACAGCGACTCATCGGACTCACCACTAGTTGAGTATATGTGGATAAACCAAATTGATTTTGATGGGACCACAATCTCTGGCCAGTTAATAAATCAACCAAACTATATCGACAATGTACAAGCTGGTGACATTATAGCGCAACCTTTTGAGGCGATCGTAGACTGGATGTTTTTAACTCAAGATCAGGTTTATGGTGGCTTTACTATTCAAGAATATCGTAAACAATTAAATGATTCTGAGCGAAAAGAATATGATGAATCTTGGGGAATAAATTTCGGTGATCCCAACAATATCTTATTTGTCTATGATCAAGAGGAACACCCTGAAAACTTAATTGAACATCCCATGTGCGAAAAGATGTTAGATAGTTTTTTAAACTTTATCCAAACCAATCCAACCGTAATTCATGAAAGAGATGATCACGGCAATCAATTATTACATCGAGAAGCTATTGCGGGTAATTTCTTAATTATTCAAGCATTACTGCAACATAATCTAGATAAGTCAGCACTGAATAACCAATCTATGACCGCCTCAGACCTAGCCCTTAAAATGGGATGGGAAAATATTGCAAAGTTATTGGCGTAGCTTTGATCTATCCATCATATTCCCTATTCTGTATACATAAAAAAGCACCCGAAGGTGCTTTTTTATTCACTGCTTATTGGTACCAACCAAACAACTTAAAGTAATAAGGAATATACGCAACAATCAGGATTGCTGGGACCATTACCAATAATGGCAATATCCAACGTTCGAAACGATAGTAGAAGGACAAATGCTTCACTTCTTCGTCGGCTGCTCGTACTTCATCATCACCAATTGCTTGTCGTGCCAACAAGTGATTCAAGGCAACAGGTGGTGTGACATAACCTAGCTCGAAGCCAATCAATGCAATCATCCAGAAGTGAACAGGATCTATACCATATTGATAAGCCACTGGTGCAACCGTTGCGGAAATCAAAATTACCGCACCAAATGGATCCATGATCATCCCTACGAGAACCATGAACACAACCACTAAACTGATCACAATAAACATACTACTGATGTCACGCGGGAATGCTTCCATCACTTCAATATGTTCTAAGAAACCACCTACGCTGACAGACAATGCCATAAGGATAATCAAGGCACCAATATGACCGACTGTTTCAGTTGTTGAGAGATGTAAAGCTTTTCCAAATGGAACTTTACGCTCTGGGTTGCGAGGATCATCTGCAGGATTCACTTTCGGTGTAGGTTGTGAACCATCTGGCGGCGCAGTATACGTGTTTAAAGTACTGTCCCAATGCCCGACTGGTGCTAGTGGTGCAGGTTCTTTACGTAACTTATCAAACAATACCATCAGCAATAGAATTACTGGCATCATCACTGGTGCTGTAAATTCATTTAGATCCGTTGACAATGCATGCTTGTAGAATAACCAAATCAGAATAAAGATTACGATATATGGTGCTACAGGAACAAACGCACGCAATGATTTAGGCAAAGCAATTTTCGGCGGTGAAATGCGGAATTTTTGCTCTGCAAAGAACAAAGAAATGATTAAGAACAAGGTTGAAGTCAATAAGAAGACATACATACCATGTGTATAAAGTAAATCAGTTGTCACTTCTTTATTTAAAGAGGCTACGACAACGATTAATAAACATGGACGTAATACCACACCCAATGAACCAGAGAGTGCTGTTGCTGCCAATGCAAACTGACGACGACCACCAGCATTCCACACTTCTTTATAAATAATCGCACCGGCTGCAATAACGAAGATACCAGATGCCCCTGTATAGGCGGTTGGTAATGCAGCTGCAATCAAAATTAACCATGTTAAGGTTTCTGGCGCTAAGTTCCACGGACGTAAAATATTTAAGAATAAATCAACAATACGTGTCTGCTTAAGCAACATACCTGCCCAAATAAACAAGGCAAGATTTAAGAAGATATTTGAAAACTCAACCAACTGACCAAGATAGATCCCTTGCCCCATTGGATAATCCATGAAGAAGGTAAATGCCACCCCTGTAATAATCGCCATATAAGCATATAACGGGATACTCAAGAAGGCTAAACCAACATTACCTCCTTCACGAGTTGGCGGTGGTGATTTAATCAAATGGAATAGACTAATTAAGGTCAATGATCCAAATAAAATCATCCATAACCAATAAATCACATTCATGCCAGAGGCAAAAGGTACACCAGAATTAAGTACCGAGTTGTATTGGCTAATCACAGAAGAAGTAAGTAAACCATTACCTAATACCATTGCCGTATTATAAATACGGAAATCGATTCTAGTGGCTGGACTACGTAAACCAATATGATGTGATTTAATCGTGGCGCTAATAGCAGCAAATACCACCATAATGACTAACAATAATGCACGATTTTCAGAGCCAAATTTAAAGATGCCGAAAAAGGACGTCTCTATCGTACGATAGGTACGAACACTCGGATTCGCTTCAATATGCGCCATTGCTTTATCATAGAAGACATATTTTTCTTCACACTGTTGTTGTGCAGCCAGTAATGAAGAACGAACATCAGATTCTGAAGCAACACCAAACATGCTTGCAAACTCATCCGCAGCATTGATCTTCATTTGCTCTTGAACTTGTGCATCGATATTTGGGTTACGATCACAGGTTGGCTTACTCGGTTCAGCCCGTAGAAACGAATATTGCATCCCAATATTCGGATCGCCGTACAGACGTTCACCCATACGTAATAACTGCCCATGGATCATCTCACCCGTACCAATCACGAGTGTTACTAAGAGTAAGATGAGAATAACAAAGGCTGATATCCACTCTGTCCAGATATAACTCAGTAGACCTAATCCAGACTTTTTCTCTTGATCATTTTGCATGTCTATTCCAATTTATTGTTATCAACATCCATCCAAAGATGTTGAATCATGCGATGTCTATGGTTGATAGATAAATGAATTTACCCTCTTAACACCAATCCCTTTTAAACCGCCTAAATTTGCAGCAATCTTTCGCTAAAAAAAATGGCTACAATTATTTTTTTATGGACTTTATTATCAATGTGTCTGTTCTTTATCTTTCCCAACTAAAAGTAAATAACCTGATCCACACAACACACCTCCAATTGCACCAATCAAATGTGCTTCGGTTAAAACAGGGCTACCAATCAACTGTGCTGTTCCTGATTGTCCAAAAGTATTTTCCCAAATCAATTTTGCAGCGATCAGAACTAACACCAACACCGCAAACTTGCGCTCATTTTGATATTGCAGATAAACAATACTGACCGCGGTATAGAGACCATGTAAAACACCAGATAATCCAGCATAGGCATCGATATAAGGTAAATAATAATAAAAAACCAGACTAATAAATGGAGGAAGAAGCAATAATAAAGCAACCAGATGCCAATTACGCACATGTGGAAAAATGAAAGGCAAACATGCAAAAGCCAACATATTCAATAAGAAATGCATCCAACCAACATGCACCCAGTGTGCAGTCCACAACCGCCAAAACTCGGTTAATAGACTGGATTTCCAATAAATGAAATGATCAGCAAATACTTGCAAACATGCTGCCACTGACACACAGACAGCGATCAAAATGACTTTCCGTATCCATATTTGATCTTTCATTTATGCACCTCTCTGGAGAAAACAGACCTTTTACGATTTACAGATCATAGATAACTTGCTTAATCCATATTGTAAAAGGTCGTTTAATTCAGGTTACTTCATCATATTGCGTCTGTAGAACAGATGCTTACTCACCACCATCAAATAAATCATCTAGCTCAGATGAACTTTCTTTGGTTTCATCCCAGAATGAAGACAAACCTTCATCACTCGCTCTTACGCCCGTATTTTCAGTCCAATAACGATCCGCAATCCCTTTCACCATGGCACCCGCCATTTGGTCAATCAATTTGAACTGAGGATTTGCGGGTTTATCTTCACCTGTTGCAGCAGCATAAGAGCGCAGAGCATCACGCATTTTTACATCATCGCCACTTGCCTGCGCTGCCACAGCATATAACGCATGGGCTAAACGAACGCCTTTCTTTTCACCGATTTGCATAGACTGTTTGATGGTTGCATAAGGTTCAGGCTTGCCATCACCAGCACCAGGTAAGAGTGTCCAGATCACAGCACGGGTTGCCATTGGCGCACCCCAATACTTTTCATTGTCTAAACATGCCATACCACGTTCAACGATACCTGCAATATCTTTAGGCACGTGAACCGCACCACCAGAGTTAATATCATTGGTCATTGCTTGTAAACCACTGACCATCCCTAGTAGGTAAACGGTTTGATCTAGATCATTTCGCATCGTCGGACACGAATCACCTAATTTATATTTATATTTGCTTTCCCAACGATTTGCGAATAATTGATAACCTGCATATTGACGCTCTGCTGCTAGTGCAGCCCAGCGCTTTTGCTCAATACGGGCATCCTGTGCTTCAGAAACTTGTCCTGATTTTGCAGCACGTAAATAACGCAATTCAGCTTCTAATGCTTTATTTTCTGCACACATCCCCGCCGCAGAATACATCAGAACAGCCATACGCGTCGGATCAGCCCCCATATCTTTGGTGGACATAATTGCTGGAGTTAAAGCATTACCCGTATTACACACCATATCTGCATCGTCCATTGCGAGAATTGGTGGTACGATATGCCGTTCACTAAAACCTAATGCAACATTGGCCCCTGTTTTAATGACGTAAGAACATCCCGTTAACATTGATGTTGTGAATAATGCGACCGCCACACCTTGTCCAATTTTTTGGAATTTAGACATGCTTCCTGTCCTCTAATTAATTTGTTTTTCCTTTTAGTTGTACCTTATCAGATGCCATACCCGAGTTAAAGAGTAATTGCTCTAATTTTGATAGGGTTATTTTGACACACTTCACAGAACAAAGAATTGACAGATATTTGGGAATACAGAAATTTCAGGCAAAAAAAAGTAGCATTGCGACGGTTCAGCACATGCTACTTATTAACTGGTAAAATCGTGAAACTCTTTATATTTTAGTTTTGTTGAAAATAATCCTTGAGTAACGTTCCAGCTCTTCCTACAACAATCGCCATAACGATTGCAATTACTAGAAACATCCACATTGAAATCTCCATAGAGACCTCCTACACTTCACGTATCTACTTTTGATAGATACTCGATTGATGTTCATCATCAGTATTCATGGGAGAATGATATATTGATGACACTTTCAATCTCTTTCTCTTGTTCACTTCAACCTTAGATCGACGTGATTCAAGAAGTTCCCTGAGTAAAGTTCCTGCTCTTCCTACTACAATTGCAAAAACGATTGCAATCACCAGAAACGACCATGTTGGAATTTCCATCATTTTGGACCTCCACCATACTTTACGTTGGTGTTTGTACTTTAACGAAAATAAATCAGACTTGATCGCCAGATTGTCTGACAATCATCATTTTCACGTTTTTTTAGAGTATTTAATCTAACAATTTTGATTATTTCAGAAACAAAATAGCTTAAGATTTTGAATTATAATTATTTATTAATAATATACACCCATACAATTGTCTAACAATTATGCAAGTTTGACCCATGTTCTGAGCTTTTTCCACTGTAAAATCGACAATTGATCCCACCAAATCACACAAGGTCGACATTGAGAGTCATAAAAATAGATGACGATATAACATTGATGATCGATCATTTTTCGAATTTTCCTTTGCTCGATCCTCTGCATCTCATCACTAAAACACAAGGAGCAAAGCTGATCATCTAAATATTCAAAGTGTTTAAGCTGAGGTTGTTTGAGTAATAATACCCAAGCAATTAGCATCAAAGGAAAGCTAACAAGCCATAAAAACCAAGGAAGTAAGTAATACAATAAACTGATCAGTACGATAAAAATAAAAAGTTGAAACGCAAATGCAAAACGACTGCGTTTCAACACAAAAACACGATCAGCCGTGGACATACTGTTTTAATTTTGAAATAAACGCTTTTAACTCTGGACGAGGAGGTTCACCCACCTCCATGAACCAATCCAGTAAATCAGGATCTTCTTGATCTACCAACTCTGCAAACAATGCTTTCTCAGTCGCATCTGCTGTGAGATAACAATTTTTGACATAAGGATCAAAATACACATCGATTTCTTTCAAACCACGACGCGCACGATAAATCACTTTACGTTCTTCTAGTGTCAATTCTTCAGACATTCTTTGTTCCACTATGCAACAATTTGCCCCATAGTGTACTCGAACCCACTAAAGTTCGCAGCGATTTTTATGAAGTGACCAAATACATCAATTAAATTGAGCATTGATCACATTGTCCAATATTTTCGATTTCTTGTATCGTGATGATGAGTCTGTAACTTCAACAATTTAGGGAAAAAATAACAAATGCAATCAGGTGCAATTCGTCCAATTCCAAATATGTTAGCGCGAAAATTATTTACTTCAGACCATGAAGCATTTCGCGAAACTGTGCGCAAATTCTATGAAAAAGAAGTTGTTCCAAATATTGAAAAATATGAAAAACAACAACATGTTGACCGTGATCTATGGAATAAAGCTGGTGAGTTAGGTTTACTTTGCACCACTATGCCAGAAGAATACGGTGGTTCAGGTGTAGATCGTTTATACAGTATGATTCTCATTGAAGAACAAGCTTATGCGATGGATTCTAGTACTGGATTTTCGTTGCATTCAGATATTGTTGCCAATTATATCAACAACTTCGGTAACGATGAGCAAAAGCAATAATGGTTACCTAAAATGGCGACCGGTGAAACCGTAACAGCAATCGCCATGACAGAACCGGGTACAGGTTCAGATCTACAAGCAGTACGCACAACAGCCGTACTTGAGGGTGATGAATATGTCATCAATGGCTCTAAAATCTTTATTACCAATGGCTATCTCTGTGATATGGCCATTGTGGTATGTAAGACGGGTAATACAGAAAAAGGATCAGCGAATTTATCATTAATTATTGTAGAAGCAGATCGTGCTGGTTTTAGCAAAGGCAAGCCTTTGAATAAAATTGGGATGAAAGGTCAAGATACCTGTGAACTGTTCTTTGACAATGTTCGTGTACCGAAAGAAAACCTTCTTGGTATGGAAGGCATGGGCTTTATGATGCTAATGAAAGAGCTCGCATGGGAACGTATGCTCGTTGCAATCATTTGCCAAGCAGGTGCTGAAGCTGCATTTGCTCATACAGTACAGTACACCAAAGACCGTAAAGCGTTTGGTAAACCGATTGGAACATTTCAAAATACACGATTTAAATTGGCAGAATTACGCACAGAAATCGATTTTTGCCGTACGTATTTAGACCGTTGTATGGAGTTACAGCTTGAAGAGAGTTTAGGTGTAGATGCAGCAGCAGCAGCTAAATATAAAATTTCAGATATGTTCTCAAAAGTTGTAGATGAGTGCTTACAATTACATGGGGGCTATGGCTATATGCTTGAATACCCAATTGCACGCGCCTATATCGACAATCGTGCAAACCGCATTTATGCAGGAACCAATGAAATTATGAAAGAATTAATTTCACGTACTCTTTAATTGTTAGATTTAAAAAATCAGGGATAGTACTAAATGTACTATCCCTTTTATTTACTTTGACTGCGGCGATTCCGATGGTTGAGATGGTGGATTCATCCGAACCATCAACTGCTTAACCTTAGGATGATCAATATGTTGTTGCATCGTTTCATTTAGTGCAGTGCGCGCATGTTGTGTCGTGAAATGTGCAACCTCGCTTCCAACTTCACTGGCTTTATTTGCCCATGCTTTACCTTCAGGTAATTGATAAAAATTTAATGCCGCTTGTAACTCTTTTTGGTTAAAAGTCTCAACATAGCGTTGCACAATAAACTGTTTACGTTGCTCACTATTTAGATTCTTAGTCAAATCCGTATAAAAACTCTCTGGTAGATCTTTGGGTAAACGCATCCGAATCTGCTCTAGGATCATTTTATCCGTGCTTAGTAAACCTTGCTCAGTACCATCAATAGAAACCAATTGTTGAGCTAATTTTTCTTTTTGCTTCAGATCATCCGCAAACGTGGCATTACTAAACAGTAATATCCCCAAAAACCATAATTTTTTCATTGAATTGTCCTAAATATATAAATTTTATAATCAACACTTTTACGCGATATTCTAACAACAATCATTATTTAAAACAAAAGAACCCTGTGTCTACACAGGGTTCTTGCTTAGCTTAAAATAAATTAAGAAACTAATTTTGGTTTACGATCTACTTGTTCATCACGCTTACGGAATTGTAAGACACCATCGTTAAATTTTGCATCTTTCAATTCTTTACGATCAGCAAGATAGTTGTTAGAAATCTTCCATGGTGCTTGCTTGCCTTGTTTTGGCATAATATCTGCTGCACGGGCGATATAACCTGAAGATAGTTTACCCATAATCGTATCTTGCTCAAACTGAGCAGGGTCAGCATGTGCGATCACTTCATCAAAGCCGTTTTTGTCCATATGATTAAGCAAACGACAAATATAGTCAGCAGCAATATCAACTTTCAATGTCCAAGATGCATTGATATAACCAATAATCATTGCCATATTCGGTACATCACTCACCATCACACCTTGGTACAACATATGATGTGAGGTATTCATCGGCTTACCATCAATAGAGCCTTTTACGCCACCTAAGATTTGAATTTCCAAGCCAGTCGCTGAAATTACAATATCAGCTTCCAAATGTTTTCCAGATTTCAACTGGATACCATTTGCAGTGAACTTCTCAATCTGATCAGTTTCAATACTTGCTTGACCTTGGCGCAATGCTTTGAATAAATCACCATCAGGCACAACACACAAACGTTGATCCCATGGATTATAGCTTGGCGTAAAGTGTTTCATATCCACTTTACCTTTTAGCTGTAACTCAATGCCTTTTAATAATAGGCGACGCACAGTTTTTGGATGCTTTTGAGCTAAGGCGTAGATCGCACGCTGCATCCCAATGTTACGAGCACGGGTAAATTTATATGCTGTTTCTTCTGACATAAATCTACGTGTTTTTTCATAGATGAAGTCAATTGAAGGAACTGTTGCGATGTACGTTGGAGAACGCTGTAACATAGTCACATGACCTGCTCCACCTTTCACCATTGAAGGAACAAGGGTAATCGCTGTTGCGCCACTACCTACAATCACCACTTTCTTACCAGTATAATCTAGGTTTTCAGGCCAGTGTTGTGGGTGGATAAATTGCCCTTTAAATTTATCTTGCTCTGGGAATTGTGGTGCATAACCTTGATCATAGTTATAGTAACCCGTACATCCCATTACAAAATTTGCTGACCAAGTTTGTTTTTTGTTGTTGCTATCTTCAATTTCAACAAGCCACTTTTTCTTAGCAGAATCATAGTTTGCAGAAAGGACGCGATGACCGAAATGAATTTTTTCTTTTAACTTAAACTCATCAATAACTTCAGAAAGATAGCCTTTAATCTCTGGGCCACTTGCAAGGACTTTGTCTTTCGCCCAAGGCTTAAAGTTAAAACCAAAAGTAGACATATCTGAGTCAGAACGAATACCAGGATAACGGAATAAATCCCAAGTCCCACCAAAGCTGTCACGACGCTCTAAAATTTCAAATTGGCGTTGTGGACAGTTTTTAGAAAGGTGTACAGCGAGCCCAATCCCAGAGATACCTGCACCAATAATTAGAACATCAACTTGCTTTTCCATTTTTTTTATACCCTGTATAAACCATGTCTTTATTAAAGCACAAATTTGACAATACACAATGTCAAGTTTAGTCATTCATCGGTTTTTTTATATCAGTTCGGGACATTTTGAGAAAAAACGAAGCTAAAAAATTTTGAGATTTCTACTAGGAATTTCCAGATCAGACTTCAGCAGCATAGGAAATTTATGTGTAGTTTAGAGATTATCAAAAAGTAATCTTGTTGGCATAACACTTAAGAAAATCAAAATAGCATAAGAAAATTTACTAAATGTACTCAAACAAATTGTACTTTAAAAAAGTTTGGGATGAACTATTGTTTAATGGTTGATCTTTTATCAACTTTAACGATACCGTGCTTTAGAGCTTTGAAAAATGCCTTAGAACAGAAAAAGCTTCATCAGAAGCTCATCCGTATATCCTGTATCATTTTTCAAAGCTTTCAATTCCACCCCATAGGTTTGAAAACCATTTTTTTGATAAAGATGAATCGCTGACTGATTATCATCAGCGACACTCAGTAAAATCTGTTCTACTTGCTCTTTACTATAAGCAATAACAGTACGAAGCAACTTTGTTGCGATACCCTGTCTTTGAAATTCAGGTTCAATAAATACACTGGATAGAGAAGCCTTATGAGACAGCTTCATTCCGCCCTCTTGTGTTAAAGTCGCTAAACCTATAATTTTATCTTTATGGTAAACCCCAAAGACTATTGAACTTGATAAGCAACTTTCAAAAAAACTGTATGGTTTTAAAACTTCTATCTCATAAGTTGAACCAAACATTTGTGGGGCTTTTGCTAAAGCTGAAAGTCTAATCGTTCTAAAATCATTCAGTTCATCTACACTTAGGATTCTAATCGTAATATCTAACATATTTATCTATTTGAAATTTTAATAATGTCATAACCTAATTTAGCATATTAACCATTTACCCAAATTTAAGTTAGAAAGAAAATTATTAACTAATAAGCAATAAAAAAGGTCGGTTATTACACCGACCTTTTTTGGAACAACTGAGCTGCTCTTGTATAGAAGTATTATTTTACTTCACGATCTACAAGTTCAACGTAAGCCATCGGTGCAGCATCACCTGCACGGAAGCCCGCTTTAAGAACACGTAGATAACCGCCGTTACGTTCTTTGTAACGAGGGCCAAGAACGGTAAATAATTTACCAACAGTTGCTGCAGAACGAGTACGAGCAAACGCTAAACGACGGTTTGCTACTGTATCGTTTTTTGCCAAAGTGATTAAAGGCTCAGCAACACGACGAAGTTCTTTCGCCTTAGGCAAAGTTGTTTTAATTAACTCATGCTCAACTAAAGCATTTGTTAAGTTTTGGAACAACGCCTTACGGTGGCTGCTTGTACGGCCTAATTTCACACCACTATTACGATGACGCATGGTGATAGTCCTACTTAATTAACGGCTACGATAGGCAAAACGGTCATCCATACGGAGACTAGCTGGTGGCCAGTTCTCTAAACGCATGCCGAGTTGTAAACCTTTCGATGCCAAAACATCTTTGATCTCAGTTAACGATTTTTTACCCAAGTTAGGAGTTTTTAACAACTCAACTTCAGTACGTTGAACAAGATCACCAATGTAGTAAATATTTTCTGCCTTCAAACAGTTAGCAGAACGAACAGTTAGCTCGAGATCATCTACTGGACGAAGCAAAATTGGGTCAACTTCTTCGCGAGGTTCTTGAGCAACAGGAGTTTGATCTTTCTGAAGATCAACAAAAATTGCAATTTGTTGTTGCAAGATTGTTGCCGCTTTGCGGATAGCTTCTTCTGGATCAACAGTTCCATTTGTTTCAAGATCGATCACTAGCTTATCAAGATCGGTACGTTGTTCTACACGCGCATTTTCAACGGTATAAGAAACACGTTTAATCGGGCTATAAGAAGCATCTAACTGTAAACGACCCACTGGGCGAGTTTCGCCTTCTGGGAAACGAGAGTCAGATGTTTCATAACCACGACCTTGAGCAACTTTAAGGCGCATTTTCAATGAACCACTAGCACTCAAAGTACCAATTAAATGATCAGGGTTAACCACTTCAACATTATGAGGTAAACGAAGGTCAGCTGCTGTTACGTCACCTGCACCTTGTTTCTCTAATGTTAAATATGCTTCATTTTGATCGAACAGCTTAATAGACAATCCTTTTAGGTTCAGCAAGAGCTCGACGATGTCCTGCTGCAAGCCTTCTAAAGTACTGTACTCGTGCTCGACGCCTTCTATCTCAACTTCAACCACAGCAGCGCCAGGCAAAGAAGACAATAGAATGCGACGTAAAGCATTACCTAGAGTATGACCAAAGCCACGCTCTAAAGGTTCCAGAATCACTTTTGCCGAGGTCCCGCTCACCGCTTCGACCTTGATCGCTTGCGGAGTTAGAAACTCGTTTGCAGTACGCGTCATTTATTGCTACCTCAAGGATTATTTAGAATACAATTCTACAATCAAGCTTTCGTTGATTTCAGCAGGTAAATCAGAACGATCAGGTGCAGCTTTGAACGTACCTTCTAGCTTAGAATGGTCAACTTCCATCCAAGCAGGGATACCACGTTGAGCAGCCAATTCAATTGCATTTTTAATACGCAATTGTTGTTTAGCGCCTTCGTGAACCGCAATTACATCGCCCGCTTTTACTTGAATAGACGCAATGTTGACACGACGACCATTTAAAGTAATAGAACGGTGAGAAACTAACTGACGAGCTTCTGAACGTGTAGAACCAAAACCCATGCGATAAACTACGTTATCAAGACGGCTTTCAAGCAATTTCAACAAGTTTTCACCTGTTGCGCCTTTCACACGAGCTGCTTCTTTATAGTAGTTACTAAATTGACGCTCTAACACACCGTACATACGACGGACTTTTTGTTTTTCACGTAATTGTAGTGAATACTCAGATTGCTTACCACCACGAGCCTGACCATGTTGACCAGGTGCTTTATTGTGTTTTTTGGTTTTTACATCAAACGGTTTAACGCCTGATTTAAGTTGCAGGTCTGTCCCTTCGCGACGAGAGAGTTTGCATTTTGGACCAATATAACGAGCCATGAATGTTTCTCCTTACACGCGACGTTTTTTAGGTGGACGGCAACCGTTGTGAGGAATTGGAGTCACATCGGTAATGCTGTTAATCTTATAACCCACTGCGCCTAATGCACGAACCGCAGACTCACGACCTGGACCAGGACCTTTTACAAGGACGTCTAGGTTTTTCAAACCGTAATCTAAAGCTGCTTTACCAGCAACTTCAGCAGCTACCTGAGCAGCGAACGGAGTTGATTTACGTGAACCACGGAAGCCTTGTCCACCTGAGGTGGCCCAAGCCAATGCATTACCTTGACGATCGGTAATCGTAACAATGGTGTTATTAAAAGACGCGTGAATGTGTGCAACACCTTCAGAGACGGTACGAGAGACCTTCTTGCGTGTGCGAGTATCTTTAGCCATCTTTTAGCTTCCAGAAATCTTACTTTTTAATCGGTTTGCGCGGACCTTTACGGGTACGTGCGTTAGTTTTGGTGCGTTGTCCGCGAACAGGCAAGCTGCGACGATGACGAAGACCGCGGTAGCAGCCTAAATCCATTAAACGTTTAATGTTCATGGAAATTTCGCGACGTAAATCACCTTCGGTCGGAACCTTAGCAACTTCTGCACGAATCGCATCAAGCTGAGCATCATCTAATTCACGAATTTTCGTAGTTCCAGCAATACCTACAGCAGCTAAGATATTCTTAGCAGTGTGGCGACCGATACCAAAAATATACGTGAGAGAGATAACAGCGTGCTTGTTATCCGGAATGTTTACACCGGCAATACGAGCCATTCAATTTTCTCCAAAAAGGCAGTCAAGATAATCAACCGCCCCACAAAAATCTTGAGGGGCGGATAATAACCTAATTAGCCTACTGAAATCAACAGGTCTTAATTAAATTAACCTTGACGCTGCTTATGACGAGGTTCTGCGCTACAAATTACGCGAATAACCCCATTACGACGGATAACTTTACAGCTACCACAAATTTTCTTTACAGAAGCTTGTACTTTCATGATGAAAACCTCTAAGTGCGCTTATCCCTGCGGATGAGCAGTCGTTTTTCTCATTAACGTTTGATTATCATATTGATGCGAGGTCAAGTGCGCCTGAAGTTGCGCCATAAAGTCCATCACAACTACAACTACAATCAGTAAAGATGTCCCACCCAAATGGAATGGAATACCAAACGAACTTTGTAGCACCATAGGCATTAAACACACTACGGTAATGTAGATAGCACCAATAAATGTCAAACGGTTAAGAATATGATCTAAATAACGAGCCGTTTGCTCACCTGGGCGGATACCAGGCACATATGCTCCGCTACGTTTCAAATTCTCTGAAACTTCTTTCGGGCTAAAAACAAGCGCCGTATAAAAATAACAGAAGAAGATAATTAACGCACCAAAGAGCATTAAATATAACGGCTGTCCAGGTGATAACACCAATGCCAGATCTTGCAGGCTACGCTTAACAAATCCTGCATTTGGATCAGCACTTCCTAACCATTGCCCCAAGCTCGCTGGAAATAATAACAGTGAGCTAGCGAAAATCGCTGGAATAACACCTGCCATATTAATTTTTAATGGCAAATGTGTTTGCTGTGCAGTAAATACACGACGGCCCTGTTGTTTTTGAGCATAATTTACTGGAATACGACGTTGTGCTTTTTCAATAAACACTATCGCGGCTAAGACAGCTAACGATAATAAACCGAATACCGCCAAACCAATTAAGCTACCTTGACCATTTTGTACAGACGTGAACGACTGAATTACAAGATTTGGCAAGCCAGCTACAATACCAGCAAAAATAATCATTGAGATACCATTACCAACACCACGTTCGGTAATCTGT
Organism: Acinetobacter sp. ATCC 27244; assembly: GCF_000156555.1. Taxonomy (NCBI): domain Bacteria; kingdom Pseudomonadati; phylum Pseudomonadota; class Gammaproteobacteria; order Moraxellales; family Moraxellaceae; genus Acinetobacter; species Acinetobacter sp. ATCC 27244. The sequence continues at coordinate 276,330 of NZ_GG665950.1, read as the reverse complement.
TCACCCAACCACATCAAAAACATTGTTCCTGCAACAAGCGAAGTCACTGCTGGAACATAGAATGCCAAGCCTGAAGTCAAAGTAATACCCTGACTAATCAGACCAGCACACATCCCTATACCCTGCACGAGTGCAAGAAATAGAGTGCCGTAACGCGTATATTGATTCAGTTTACGTTTGCCTTGCTCGCCTTCTTTTTTCAAAGCTTCTAACGAAGGAACCACGGTTGACATCAACTGCACGATAATCGATGCAGAGATGTATGGCATGATCCCTAACGCTAGAATTGACATGCGTTCTAATGCACCACCAGAAAACATATTAAATAAGCCCAAGAAGGTACCTTCATTGGCCTTAAAAAAGCTTGCTAGTGCCACACTATCAATGCCCGGCAACGGAATATGCGCTCCTAGTCGAAAGACCAATAACGCGCCAATTAAAAACATTAATCGACGAATAATTTCACGATATTTCACATGAAACGGTTGGCCTTTCATCATGTTTACATGACCAGAAGAACTAGGAGTCATAGACACTCGAGATTACTCCTCGACTTTACCGCCAGCAGCTTCAACAGCAGCTTTAGCACCTTTAGTCAACGCTACACCTTGTACAGTGAACGCGCGAGTGATTTCACCTGAAAGCACGATGCGAGCACGAACTTGGTCACGACGAACAACATTCGCAGCCTTCAAAGTTTCTAGTGAAACAACATCACCTTCAACTTTGTTTAGCTCAGACAAACGTACTTCAGCAGTTTTCAAAGCGATTTGGCTAGTGAAACCGAATTTTGGTAAACGACGATATAACGCAGTTTGACCGCCTTCAAAGCCTGGACGAGTACCACCACTTTTACGTGAATTTTGACCTTTGACACCACGGCCACCAGTCTTACCAACGCCAGAACCGATACCACGGCCTAAACGACGGTTTTCACGCTTTGCACCTTCAGCAGGTGCAAGCTCATTTAAACGCAGAGTCATGGCATTATTCCTCTACACTAACCATATAGTAAACTTTGTTGATCATGCCGCGGTTAGAAGGCGTATCTTGCACTTCTACAGTATGACCAATACGACGCAGACCTAAACCTTGTAAGCAAAGCTTGTGATTTTTCAAGCGATGTGAAGAAGACTTAGTCTGGGTAACTTTAATCGTTTTCATGATTGATTACCCTTGAATTTCTTCTACTGACTTACCACGTTTCGCAGCGACTTTCTCAGGAGAAGTCATATCACGCAAACCTTTAAAAGTCGCGTTTACTACGTTAGCAGCGTTAGTAGAACCATAACATTTAGCAAGTACGTTATGTACACCTGCAGCTTCAAGAACAGCACGCATCGCGCCACCAGCAATTACGCCAGTACCTTCTGAAGCAGGTTGCATGTATACACGGCTTGCGCCATGACGAGCATTCACAGGGTGTTGTAAAGTAGTCCCCGCAAGGTCTACAGTAATCATGTTGCGACGAGCAGCTTCAAGTGCTTTAGAAATAGCAGCTGGAACTTCACGTGCTTTACCACGACCAAAACCTACACGACCATTACCATCGCCCACAACAGTTAGTGCTGTGAAAGAGAAGATACGACCACCCTTTACTACCTTGGCTACACGATCAACGGCAACCAGCTTTTCAACGAGACCTTCGTTTTGTTCAACTTTCGCCATGATTAGAACTCCAAGCCGCCTTCACGAGCAGCATCAGCCAAGGCTTTGATACGACCATGATATTTAAAACCAGAACGGTCAAATGCAACTTTAGTAACGCCAGCTGCTTTAGCACGTTCTGCGATCAAAGCACCAACTTTCGTAGCCGCTTCAACATTACCAGTAGTACCACTACGTAAAGATGCATCTAAAGTTGAAGCTTGCGCTAAAACTTTGCCACCATCCGCTGAAATAACTTGCGCATAGATGTGACGCGGAGTGCGGTTTACACACAAACGAGTCGCACCCAATGCACGAATGTGCAAGCGTGTGCTTTTCGCACGACGCAAACGGGTTTGTTTCTTTTCGTTCATAAGAACCTCGCGCCTTATTTCTTCTTAGCTTCTTTACGAAGAATAACTTCATCCGAATAACGAACACCTTTACCTTTATATGGTTCAGGAGCACGGTATGCACGGATTTCCGCTGCCACTTGACCTAACAACTGCTTGTTTGCTGATTTCAAAATGATTTCAGTTGCAGTTGGAGTTTCCGCTGTTACACCTTCCGGTAAAGCGTAGTCAATCGGGTGTGAGTAACCAAGGTTAAGGTTTACAACAGTACCCTTAACCGCAGCTTTATAACCAACACCAACAAGCTGTAACTTACGTTCGAAGCCTTCGCTAACACCTTTTACAAGGTTGTTCAATACAGCGCGAGCAGTACCAGCCTGCATCCAAGCGTCTTTCGACTCTTTAGCCGGAGCAAGTTGAAGTTTACCTTCTTCCTGTTTTAGCTCGACCAGCGCATGCAGGTTGAAAGACAATGTACCTTTGCTGCCTTTCACTTCGACCTGCCGGCCGTTCTGAGTAACTGTTACACCATTCGGTACAGTTACTGGGGCTTTAGCCACACGAGACATGAGGAATCACCTATTAAGAAACAAAAGCAATAACTTCACCACCGATGCCCGCAGCACGTGCAGCGCGATCAGTCATGATGCCTTTGCTTGTAGAAACAATTGCAATACCTAAACCTTGCTTAACGCTAGGAATTTTATCTTTACCGCGGTATTGGCGAAGACCTGGACGGCTTACACGCTTAACGGTTTCGATAACTGGTTTGCCTTCGAAATATTTTAACGTAATAGTCAAAGTAGATTTGATCTCTTCTTGAGCCACTTCTACATTTGAAATATAACCTTCTTGTTGAAGTACATTTGCAATTGCAACTTTCAACTTAGAAGACGGCATAGAAACAGTTTGTTTCTTCGCCATTTGTGCGTTACGAACACGTGTTAACATGTCGGCAACGGTATCTTGCATACTCATTTAGTCGCTCCTTACCAGCTTGCCTTAACAACGCCCGGCACATCACCTTGCATTACTGTATCGCGTAATTTGTTACGGCTTAAACCGAACTTACGGAAGTAACCATGAGGACGACCAGTTAAACCACAACGGTTACGAAGACGTACTGGAGATGCGTTACGTGGCAATGCCTGTAACTTTAATGTCGCTTCGAAACGTTCTTCGTCACTCGCATTTACATTTGCAATCGTTGCTTTTAATTCAGCACGTTTTGCAGCGTATTTAGCAACTGTCTTTTCGCGTTTCAATTCGCGATTAATCATACCTTTCTTAGCCATATCGACCTCTTATTTGAACGGGAAGCCGAATGCACGCATAAGCGCACGGCCTTCGTCATCGCTACGAGCAGTGGTCGTAATCGTGATATCTAAACCACGGATACGATCAATTTTGTCAAAATCGATTTCAGGGAAAACGATTTGCTCTTTTAAACCCATAGAGTAGTTGCCGCGACCATCAAATGATTTCGCAGAGAAACCACGGAAGTCACGAATACGAGGGATTGCGATAGAGATCAAACGATCCAAGAATTCGTACATTTGGTCGCCGCGTAAAGTAACTTTACAACCGATCGGCCAACCGTCACGGATTTTGAAACCAGCGATTGATTTACGCGCAAGAGTCACAACTGGTTTTTGACCAGCAATGAGTTGCATATCAGCAACAGCACCATCTAATAATTTCTTATCAGTTGCAGCTGCGCCTACACCCATGTTAAGAGTGATTTTCGTGATGCGAGGAATATCCATCACGTTCTTAACGCCAAGTTCTTCTTGTAACTTCGCTTTAAGTTCGTCGTTGTAACGTGCTTTAAGTCTGGCCATTGCCTTTTCAACCTATTACTTCGCTACCGCCACTGATTCACCATTTGATTTGTAAACGCGAGTTTTCGCGCCATCAATCACTTGGTAACCAATACGGTCAGCCTTTTGGGTTGTAGCATTAAAAATTGCCACGTTTGAAATATGAAGCGTTGCCTCTTGAGTAACGATACCGCCTTCAGCGCCAGTTACACGGTTTGGCTTTTGATGCTTCTTCACTAAGTTAAGACCTTCGACCTTAACTCGATCTTCAGAAACAGACAAAACAACACCTTGTTTGCCTTTTTCTTTACCTGCGATCACAATTACTTGATCGCCTTTTTTAATCTTAGCCATGATTGCCTCTTATAGAACTTCAGGAGCCAATGAAATGATTTTCATGAACTGTTCAGTACGAAGTTCACGAGTCACTGGTCCGAAGATACGAGTAGCAATCGGAGCTTTGTTGTTATTCAAAATAACAGCTGCGTTATCGTCGAAACGAATAACTGAACCATCTGGACGACGGATGCCGAATTTTGTACGAACAACTACAGCATTCATCACGTCACCTTTTTTAACACGTGCGCGTGGGATTGCTTCTTTTACAGTAACTTTAATAATGTCGCCAACTGAAGCATAACGACGGTGTGAACCACCAAGTACTTTAATACATTGTACGCGGCGTGCACCACTGTTGTCTGCTACGTCGAGCATACTTTCGGTTTGAATCATTGCCCTACTCCAAAACCGAGCATCACCGGTCACAATTTCGAAAGGCTCAAAGAGTACTCGAAATTGTCCGATGATGCAACAAGAACGTCTAATTACTCAGCAGCTGCTTCAACGACTTCCACTAAAGTCCAAGCTTTAGTTTTAGAAATTGGGCGGCTTTCTTTGATGGTTACCAAGTCGCCAGTTTTAGCAACATTGTTCTCATCATGAGCGTGTAGTTTAGTTGAACGGCGGATTGATTTGCCATACAACGGGTGTTGAACACGGCGTTCAATAAGTACAACAATAGACTTGTCCATTTTGTCACTTACGACTTTGCCGGTTAACGTGCGGACTGTTTTTTCACTCATTGTCCGTTCCCCTGTTTTTCGGTAAGGAGTGTCTTGATACGAGCAATTGTCTTACGAGCAATTTGCACTTCATGCGATTTGCCTAATTGACCAGTTGCTTTCGCCATACGAAGACGGAATTGGTTAAGCTGTTGCTCATCAAGCAAAGCTTTCAACTCTTCTACCGATTTTTCACGTAGATCTTTAGTTTTCATTACATTACCGTCCGAGTCACGATAGTGGTTTTAAACGGAAGTTTAGCAGCAGCTAAAGCAAAAGCTTCACGCGCTAACTCATCGTTAACACCTTCAATTTCGTACAGGATCTTACCTGGTTGGATCTGACAAACCCAATATTCCACGCTACCTTTACCTTTACCCATACGAACTTCTAATGGTTTTTCGGTAATTGGCTTGTCCGGGAATACGCGGATGAAGATTTTACCACCACGCTTAATACGACGGCTGATGGTACGACGGCAAGCTTCAATCTGACGCGCAGTCATACGACCACGTTCAGTTGCTTTAATTGCAATCGAACCAAATGATACTGTACTACCACGATGCGCTAGACCAGTGTTACGGCCTTTGTGCACTTTACGGAATTTGGTACGTTTAGGTTGCAACATGGATTATTCTCCCTTGTCAGCAGCACGGTCACCGCGACGACCACGACGCTCTTGACCTTCACCACGTCCACGACCACGTTTAGCTGGACGCTCTTCAGCAGGAGCAGGGTTCATGACTTGTTTCATGCCACCTAAAATCTCGCCACGGAAAATCCAAACTTTAACACCGATCGTACCGTAAGTTGTTTCTGCACGCATAGTTGCATAGTCGATGTCAGCACGAAGTGTATGCAAAGGTACACGACCTTCACGATACCATTCAGTACGAGCAATCTCTGCACCACCTAAACGGCCAGAAACTTCAACTTTGATACCTTTCGCGCCAGCACGCATTGTGTTTTGTACCGCACGCTTCATAGCACGACGGAACATAACACGCTTTTCTAATTGTGAAGCAATTGCTTCAGCAACTAAACGAGCATCTAGGTCTGGGCGATCGATTTCGTTGATGCTAACTTGCGCTGGAACACCCATAATGTTGGTGAGTTCGCGCTGTAATTTTTCAATGTCTTCGCCTTTCTTACCGATTACGATACCTGGACGAGCAGTGCTAATTGTTACTTTAGCAGCACCAGTAGGACGTTCAATAAGAATATTGCTGATCATCGCATTCTTAAGTTTTTTAGTTAAAAACTCACGAACTTGAAGATCTTTAAGCAAGTATTCAGCGTATTGTTTCGGACTCGCATACCAGTTAGCGTTATGGCGTTTCACAACACCCAGGCGGATACCGATTGGATGAACCTTCTGACCCATATCAAACCCCTACCTTAACGGTGATGTGACAAGTACGCTTAGTAATACGATCTGCACGGCCTTTAGCACGTGGCATGATACGTTTAAGGCTCATGCCTTCATCAACGTAAATCGTAGTTACTTTAAGATCGTCAACATCTAAGCTGTTATTGTGTTCAGCATTCGCGATTGCAGATTCAAGTGCCTTTTTAACGAGCACAGCTGCTTTCTTGTTGCTGAAGTTTAAAATGTCTAGCGCGCGTGCAACCGATTTACCACGAATCAAATCAGCAACTAAACGTGCCTTCTGTGCCGAGATAGCGGCACCGCGTAATTTAGCAGTTACTTCCATCATAGCACCTATTAACGTTTAGACTTCTTATCAACACCGTGACCACGATAGGTACGAGTTGGCGCGAATTCACCTAGTTTATGACCAACCATGTGTTCAGTAACAATTACTGGAACGTGGTTACGACCATTGTGAACAGAAATTGTTAAACCAACAAAGTCTGGAAGGATCATTGAACGACGAGACCAAGTCTTGATCGGCTTACGGTTGTTTGCTGCAATAGCCGCTTCAACCTTAGCGAACAAGTGCGCGTCGACGAATGGACCTTTTTTTAATGAACGAGGCATTAGTCAGATTCCTTTACTTGACGCGACGGTCGCGAATAATCATCTTAGTCGTACGCTTATTGGTACGTGTCTTGTACCCTTTAGCTTTTTGACCCCATGGACTTACAGGTTGAATACCTTTACTACGTCCTTCACCACCACCGTGTGGATGGTCAACTGGGTTCATCGCCATACCACGAACGGTAGGACGAACACCGCGCCAGCGCGAAGCACCAGCTTTACCCAATGAACGAAGGTTGCTTTCTTGGTTAGAAACTTCACCAATTACAGCACGACATTCAACATGGACTTTACGCATTTCACCAGAACGTAAACGAACGATAGCGTAAGAACCATCACGACCTAACAACTGAACTGAAGTACCAGCAGAACGCGCTAATTGAGCACCTTTACCGATTTTAAGTTCAAGGTTATGAAGTGTAGAACCAATAGGCATGTTACGAAGTGGTAAGCAGTTACCTGGACGAATTGGAGCATCGTTACCAGATTGAACTTTATCACCCGCACGTAAACCTTTAGGAGCAATGATATAACGACGTTCACCGTCAGCATATTTCAATAAAGCAATATGAGCTGTACGGTTAGGATCGTACTCAATGCGCTCTACAGTCGCTGGAATACCATCTTTATTACGTTTAAAGTCAACAATACGATAGTGTTGTTTATGACCACCACCTACATGACGTGTAGTGATGTGACCATTGTTATTACGACCACCAGTACGTTTTTTAGCTTCTACCAACGGTGCATAAGGTGCGCCTTTGTGAAGATGGCTATGAACCACTTTCTCTACAAAGCGACGTCCTGGAGACGTTGGCTTACATTTTTGAATTGGCATAATTTTCGTCCTTATTCCGCTGCGTTTTCAGCGGTATCGCCCAAGTCAGCCATTTCTACATCTTGGCCAGCTTTCAGGGTGACGTATGCTTTTTTCACATCAGAACGACGTCCTAATGTTTTACCAAAGCGTTTTGTTTTACCTTTAGTGATCGTTGTATTAATTTTTACAACTTCAACACCGAAGAGCTGTTCAACTGCTTTTTTGATTTCAAGTTTGTTTGCATTTAATGCAACTTTGAACACTTGAACACCAGCAGTATCACCTAAAACTTGTGCTTTTTCTGAGAATACTGGTCCTAATAGGACTTGATAGATACGTTCGTTGTTCATCCGAGTTCTACCTCAATTTTCTTAGCAGCAGCTACAGACATTACAACTTTATCAAATGCGATCAAGCTAACAGGATCAATAGCAGTAGCATCAACCACATCAACGTGTGGAAGGTTGCGAGCTGCGAGATACAAGTTCTCATCTACAGCATCTGTAATGATCAATGCGCGAGTTGCATTCAAGTCGGTAAGTTTTGCAAGCAATTCTTTAGTTTTTGGAGCCGCAACAGCAAACTCTTCAACTAATACAAGGCGATCTTGGCGAACAAGTTCAGCTAAGATACATTGCATTGCACCGCGATACATCTTACGGTTTACTTTTTGAGACCAATCTTGTGGACGAGCAGCAAAAGTTTTACCACCACCAACCCAGATCGGGCTACGAATAGAACCCGCACGAGCGCGACCAGTACCTTTTTGACGGAATGGTTTTTTACCACCGCCAGAAACATCTGCACGTGATTTGTGAGCACGAGTACCTTGACGACCACCAGCTAAATAAGCTGTAACAACTTGGTGTACAAGAGCTTCGTTAAATTCACGTCCGAAAGCAACTTCAGACAATTCAACAGCAGAGCCGGAAACAGTTTTTAAATTCACAGTATTTCCCCTCAGGCCTTGATGGTAGGACGCACGATAACGTCGCCGCCAGTTGAACCAGGAATAGCACCTTTAACAACTAAAACAGAACGTTCAGCGTCAATAGATACAATTTCAAGACCTTGAACTGTTACGCGTTCATCACCTAAGTGACCAGCCATTTTCTTGCCTTTGAACACGCGACCAGGTGTTTGGTTTTGACCTGTAGAACCTAATACACGGTGAGATACAGAGTTACCATGAGTAGCATCTTGCGTACGGAAATTCCAACGCTTAACACCACCTTGGAAGCCCTTACCTTTTGATTGTCCAGTTACGTCAACAATTTGACCAACTGTGAACAAATCAACACCGATAGAACCACCAACTTCACGACCTTCAAGCTCAGCTTCAGTAACACGGAACTCTTTAACTAAACGACCAGCAGCAACACCCGCTTTAGCGAAGTGACCTTTCTGAGCGTTCGTTACGCGCGATTCGCGACGTTCACCAGTAGTTACTTGAATTGCTTGATAACCATCAGTTTCAAGTGTTTTGATTTGCGTAATGCGGTTTGGATCGACTTCGATAACTGTAACAGGTACAGATACACCAGCATCTGTAAAGACGCGAGTCATACCACATTTGCGACCGACTAAACCAATAGCCATGTGCATAAACCTCTAAAAAAGCGGCCTAATTAACTTAGAGTTAATTAACCGAAAGCCTTAACCCAAAGCGATCTGAACATCAACACCAGCAGCAAGATCTAACTTCATCAATGCATCAACAGTTTTATCTGTTGGTTGAACGATATCGATCAAACGTTTATAAGTGCGGATTTCATACTGATCACGAGCGTCTTTGTTGACGTGTGGTGAAGTAAGAACGTTGAAGCGTTCGATGCGAGTAGGCATCGGGATTGGACCACACACTTGTGCGCCAGTACGCTTAGCGGTTTCTACGATCTCTTGAGCAGATTGATCAATCAGACGATGATCAAAAGACTTCAAACGGATACGAATTCTCTGGTTAGACATACCAGTAAACTCCAAGCCAAATATATAAAGAATCACCCATGACGCACCTCACCTTTTGGTAAGTGTCAAGGGCAGTGAAAATCACTATGGTCGTGATCGATGCCACGACTGTAATGCGTTAACTACTTTCTTCGTAGAAAACGCCCTCCTTTTGAGGGTCGCCCATTATAGCGATTGTTTAAGTCTTATGCAATTCCTGTTTTTTATTTTTTATAATTTTATCCTCTTTAAACACCTACAACATATTCTATCGCTCGATTCAACAACTGATTACCTTGTTCGAATCTACTTTTTAGTGTCCTTTTTAGCTCCGATATGGGTTGAACGTACTCGCCATCAAAAATTGCCATTTCTTCTTCATTTTCAATCAACAACTCCAATGCATGTGGTGTCATTTCTGGATGAAATTGAAAACCAAGCACATTGCGTCCAATTTGATACATTTGGTTTCGACAAACTTTATTTTCTGCCAAATGTACTGCCCCCTTCGGGATTTCAAAAGTTTCACTATGCCACTGTAAGATATTGATCCGCTCAGGAAATTGGAAGCATGTTTCTGGAATATGTGAAGCACGCCCAACATCCATCCAACCTAATTCCTGATGAGGATTACGGCTTACTGCAGCACCTAAAGCATTTGCAATCAACTGCCCACCTAAGCATAAACCAATGGCGGGTTTTCCTGCTGCCAAATAGCGGCGTAACCAGCGTTTTTCCAGCCTCAACCATGGATAGTTCGCTTCATCATTTACACTCATGGTTCCCCCCATGATAATGAGCAAGTCCACCTCATCCACACGCGGCAACGCCTCTAGCTCAAGCGGCAAATCTACAGGCAAAGCAAAAAACTCAGTGGCTGTGATTTTTGCTTTATGTGCCTTTAGAAATTCATAACAACTTCCAAAACCCTCACCGGCGATGTGCTGAAAATAATGCACTCTTAAATGCGACTTCATGCGCTAAAACCTATTATCGTTAGAATGATAATAATTCTTAGCAAAAATAACGCCAGTTTTATTCCAAAGCATGATGCCCGTACCGATTCTGTACAAAAGCTGCAAATTACTGGCAGATAGATCACTTTTATCTTAACCTAGATCATCATATCGTTTTGATTTTGCCCCATGACTACACATAAAAATAGACAAACGCTTCTTATTCATGCACCACGCCAAGCCCCTCAATACATTGAAACCATACAACCTCCCCTATTTCGTGCATCCACCATCATTTTCCAGTCGACAGCGCACCTTTTTGATCGTCACTGGACCGATGCCTATGACTATAGTTATGGCACACATGGCACCCCCACAACATTCACTCTAGCCGATAATATTGCTCAGATTGAAGGGGGGCGATATTGTTTACTTGCACCGAGCGGTCTATCCGCGATTAATCTCGTGAATAGTGCAATATTAAGCAAGGGAGATGAAGTCTGGGTCGCTGATAATATTTATGGCCCTAATTTAGAACATTTAAGAAATCTGCAAGGCCGCTACGGCATCATTGTTAGCATTTACAATCCAATTGATGCTGACAGTTTCCAACCGACAGACAAAACCAAGCTAATTTGGCTAGAAGCAGCAGGTTCAGTCACCTTAGAATTTCCCGATCTAAAAAAATTAGTTAAAAAAGCCCAACAAGCCAATGTGCTGACTGCACTGGATAATACTTGGGGGGCGGGCCTTGCATTTAATGCTTTTGATTTTTCAGATGAACACCTTTCAGTTGATATCACTGTTCATGCTTTAACCAAATATCCCAGTGGTGGTGGCGACATATTAATGGGTTCAGTGGTGACACGTGATCAAGCTTTACATCACAAATTGTTCCGTATGCATGCCATTCAAGGCATTTCTGTTTCAGGTGATGACACTGCTCAAATTCAACGTAGTTTGGCACACATGTCCTTTAGATATGACCAACAAGCACAAAATGCGCTTACTTTAATGAACTGGTTAAAGCAACAACCTCAATTCGCCCAAGTACTCCATCCAAGCCTTGCTGATTGCGCAGGCCATGAGTTTTGGAAACAAATTTGCACTACAGGCAAAAGTGCTGGTCTCGTCAGCGTCATCTTTAAGCCTGAATATGATCTCGCTGCGATTCGGAAATTTTGCGACCACTTACAACTATTCAAACTTGGATTTAGCTGGGGCGGCCCTGTGAGCCTAGTAATGCTATATGACTTAAAAACAATGCGCTCACTCAAGAATACACATTTACAACAAGGATTATTGGTTCGCTTCTGTATTGGACTAGAACATGCTGAGGATTTAATTCAAGATATTCAAAATGCATTAAAACAACTGGAATGAAATCAAGAATAGGTGAAGAATGAATACACCCATCGTTATTGCTAAAAAAACCACAGATACCACACAAGATATTGTTCTACATTCTAAATTTGCCAACAGACACGGATTGATTGCAGGTGCAACAGGAACAGGTAAAACCGTTACCTTAAAAGTATTGGCAGAAAGTTTTTCTCGCCTTGGTGTGCCTGTATTTCTTGCTGATGCTAAAGGTGATGTCTCGAGTCTCGCCAAGGCAGGTTCGAGCAATCCCAAATTTGAAGAACGCCTTAGCCTACTCAAAATCAGCGATATCCCTTTTGCAGCATCACCTGTCATTTTTTGGGATTTATTTGGTGAGCAAGGTCATCCTATTCGTACCACCATTTCTGAGATTGGACCCTTATTATTAGCCAGAATGCTCAATCTCAATGACACACAAGAAGGTGTGCTTTCAGCAGTTTTCCGAATCGCAGATGATCAAGGTTTATTATTAATTGATTTTAAAGATTTAAAATCGATGTTGAGCTATGTCAGTGAAAATGCTTCGGCACTCAAAGCTGAATATGGCAACCTCTCTCCCGCAAGTCTTGGTGCCATTCAACGCAATTTACTAGCACTAGGTGATCAAGGTGGCGAACAATTCTTTGGCGAACCGAGTCTCAACATTTTAGACTTTATTCAGACCGATACCAACGGTCACGGCTATATCAACATTTTAGCTGCGGATAAGTTAATGAACACCCCGAAGCTATATGCCACATTCCTGCTTTGGATGATGTCAGAACTGTTTGAACAGCTCCCAGAAGTGGGTGACATGGACAAACCCAAATTGGTATTCTTCTTTGATGAAGCACATTTACTGTTTGATAATGCCAGTCCAGCTTTGCAACAAAAGATTGAACAAGTAGTTCGTTTGATCCGCTCTAAAGGTGTCGGAATTTATTTCATTACTCAGAATCCACTGGATCTACCAGAGAGTGTACTTGGACAATTAGGTAATCGCGTACAACATGCTTTACGTGCATTCACGCCAAAAGATCAAAAAGCGGTCAAAACAGCTGCGGATACATTCCGTGCCAATCCAGAGTTTAAAGTTGATCAAGCGATTACCGAGCTTGCTGTAGGTGAAGCACTCGTGAGTTGCCTCGACGAGCAAGGAACACCACAAATTGTTGAGCGCGGCTGGGTGATGCCACCTTACTCATCCTTTAGCCCAATTACACCGGAAGAACGTCAAGTTATCATTGCACAGAGTATTGTTGCAGGTATTTACGATCAAGCCGTTGACCGAGACAGCGCGTATGAAATGCTACAAAAGAAAGTCTTGCAACTATCTCAACAAAAAGAAGCCGATGCCTTGGCAAAACAACAGGAAAAAGAACAAGACGCTTTAGCCAAACAACAAGCCAGAGAACAAGAACGTTTTGCACGTGAGCAACAACGAGCCGCTGAAAAAGCACAACGCGATCGAGAAAAACTCACACAAGACATTGTAGGGACTTTTGCGAAAAGTGCTGCACGTAGTCTAGGGGGAAGCTCAGGACAAAAGATTGTCAGAGGTTTACTTGGATCCTTATTTGGTAAATAACAACCACATCTGCTTATAAATTAAGGGATAATAAATTATCCCTTAATTTTTTATGGCTTTTATCATAAGATGTATTGCAAATACATTTTATAAGATGTATTTTAAATATATCTTATAAAATGATAGCCAAGAGAGATCAAACATGACTCCGCAGCAAATTGAACTCGTAAAAGCAACCGTCCCTGTTCTTCGTGAAAATGGCGTGGCACTCACTGGTTATTTTTATAACCGCATGTTAGGGAACAATCCTGACTTAAAAGAAACCTTCAATATGGGTCATCAACGTAGTGGTGCTCAAGCTCAAGCACTTGCAGGTGCCGTTCTCGCTTATGCAGAAAATATTGAAGATCCATCAGTATTGCTGCCAGTAGTTGAATTGATTGCGCATAAACATGTCAGCCTCAATATCCAAGCACCTGATTACAGCATTGTGGGCGAAAACCTGCTGCACTCGATCAGTGAGGTCTTGAGTATCTCTATGGATGATCCACTCATTGATGCATGGGCTGCGGCATACGGGCAATTGGCTGATTTATTTATCAGCACAGAAAAAGCGATTTATGATCAACACCAGCAAACAAAGGGGAGCTGGCTAGGTTGGCGTAATTTTAAAATCGCTCAAAAAGTGATTGAAAGCGATGAAATTACTTCGTTCTATTTAGCTCCTGTCGATGGTGGTGATTTACCCAAATATGAAGCAGGTCAATACATCTCTGTGCGGGTATTTGTACCTGAGCTAGGGTTAAGACAACCACGTCAATACACATTATCAACCTCACCTCAAGCTGACTATTTAAGAATTTCAGTCAAACGTGAAGATGAAAAAGAAAATTTAGCTGCGGGCTGGGTGTCCAATACACTACACAGCTTAGCCGAAAGCTCACAAATTGAGGTGTCAGCACCTACAGGTAACTTCTATCTGATTGATCATACAAAACGTAATGTATTTATTAGTGGGGGTGTCGGCTTAACTCCAATGATTGCGATGTTAAATCAACTCGTTACCTTAGATATGCCACAGCCTGTGAGCTTTATTCACGCATGTCGTAGTAGCCAAGTACATGCAATGAAAAAGCATATTCATGATCTTAAAGATAAGTATCCCCGTCTTAGTACGTTTACAGCTTATGAATTTCCACATGACGGCGATGTATTAGGTATTGATTATGATATTGCTGGGCGTTTAGACCTCAGCAATGTAGATGCGGCTTTATTACCTATTAATGCAGATTATTACTTATGCGGCCCTATGCCATTTATGGCGGAACAACATAAAGCTTTAATCGCGCGCGGTGTTCCTGCCCAGAACATTCACAGTGAAGCTTTTGGTACAGGTGGGGTCAAACTCAGCTAATCGACACTGCATTTTGCACAGGGCTAGTCTATGATAGACTAGCCCTTTGTATTTAAAGCAATAGATTGAGTGAAATCCAATGCAACTCAATAAGTTTACTGATTATGCGCTGAGAATTTTAATGTATGTCGCTCGTCCGAGTGATGTACCTTATACAATCGCAGATATTGCAAAAGACTTACATGTCTCCCAAAACCATTTGGTTAAAGTGGTTCATTTTATGGGAAAGCAACAGTGGATTGTCACGATTCGTGGTAAAGGAGGCGGTCTTCGCCTCAATCCTGAAGCAAAAAGTCTTAAACTCGGTGAGATCGTACGCACTCTGCAAGGTCATCAACAAATTGTTGAATGCAATACCCCACCCTGTGTTTTACGTTCACATTGCGGGCTCAAAGGAATTTTAGACCAAGCTTTAGAAAGTTTTTATCAAAGTCTAAATCAATATACGCTTGGTGAGGTCATACAGCACGGCATTCTTCCATCTTCGAAGCATTCAAATATTGAGTTTCTAGAACTCATTCAAAAAGTATAACCATCAGATTCGCACGATTGACTGACATCCTTTATAATAGCTTTGCTATTTCAATTCAAAAGTAAGCTTCTATGCGTCAGCGTCAACAATCCAAAGACACCAAAGCCAAACTCGCACCCAAACAAAAAATCAGTTATGAAAAAAAGACTGATCCTGCATTGACTGAATATGCGGTACATTCTTTGAATTGGCTACGTCAAGCTGAGTTTTTAATGAGTGCGCCAAAACTGGCTTTGTGCGTAGAAGATACGGGATATGAAATTGCATTCGCAGGACGCTCAAATGCAGGTAAATCTAGCGCTATCAACGCCCTCACCAATAAAAAGCAATTAGCACGCGCCTCTAAAAAACCAGGTCGTACACAAATGATCAACTTTTTTAGTTTAGGCAACCCAGATCAACGCCTTGTGGATTTACCGGGTTATGGTTATGCAGCCGTGCCAGAGTCAATGAAAATTGTATGGCAAAAAGAACTCGAAAACTATTTAATCCATCGCAAAAGCCTACAAGGTCTAGTCTTATTGATGGATATTCGCCATCCTTTACAGCACTTTGATTTGATGATGCTGGAATGGGCTCATTCTCGTCATTTATTTGTGCATATTCTTTTAACCAAAGCGGACAAACTGAATCGTGGTCCAGCCAATAAAACCCTACTTGATGTAAAACAACAATTGAAGAAAATGAAATTAGATTTCTCGATTCAACTGTTTTCATCTCTGAATCGTATTGGTTTAGAAGAGCTCGCCAGTGTTATGGCAGGACGCTTAAATTACACCCTCGATCAACCCACTGAATTTGACCTTGATCAGATTCCTGAAGCCTCAGAAACAGACGCTGAAGAGTAAATTGCGCTTTTCATGCAACTTGATGCATAAAATAATTTTTAATTGTCCTGTATTGCTAAACACAAACACTAGGGAGTTTTCATATACTGCTTAGTGTTGGTTCATTGCACTATCGATTAGGACTAAACGATGAAATTACTATCATTTGTGAAGAACAAAGTTCTTGGTTCTTCGATTGACTATAAAATTCTCCCACGCAAAGTAAAATTTGACTGGGAAAAAACACCAGTAGACTGGATTCCAAACCAACCTTTCGCAAGTTATTTTATTAATGAAATTAATAACATATTACCTGCTGGTGAATTTTGGTTTTGCCGATTGTACAATAAAGTACTCCCGCAAATTACTGATGAAAAATTAAAGCAAGATGTCCAAGCTTTTATTCGTCAAGAAGCAATGCACGCTGTGGCACACACTTCTGCAAACAAGGAATATCTAAGCCAGCGCAATATAGATATTCAACGTAACTTAGATATTATGGACTTCCTTTTCACCAAAGCGCTTGCAGACAAGCCTTTTGATAAAGAAGTGCCACAGTTTCTAGAGCATCAATGGGATTTATTCCGTTTAGGTGTCATTGCAACTGTTGAACATATGACCTGTGTACTGGGTAAATATGCACTTTACAACAAGCGTTGGGAAGAGTTAGGTGCAGACCCTGAGATGATCGATCTCATCAAATGGCATGGCTCTGAAGAAATCGAACACCGCACGGTTGCATTTGATCTTTATCGCCATTTAGGCGGTGGCTATATTGCTCGTTATTATCTCAGTGTTGCGGTGATTATCGGCGTACTGGGTTTATGGGTAGATGGCGCAGCGCATATCATGAGCCAAGATCCTCGCTTTGCGGATAAAAAACCAAGTTTATTTAAACCTTGGATCTGGATTGAATGGTATAAACAAGGCCGCAAAGATGACCAAATCCTCCCAAATCCAATTTGGCTCGTTGCACAACAAATTGATTACCTCATGCCGTGGTATGATCCTGTCAAAGAAGGAAATACCCAAGATGCGGTCAACTATTTAAACAACTCACCTGCTGCGAAGCGCGCTTTACAACAAGCAGCTTAAAACAAATTATTGTTTACTTATACAAAAACCCCTCATCCTAGGATGAGGGGTTTTTCACAATCAGCAAATATAATTAGAAACGATAGCGAACACCAGCTTCAAACGAACGTTCAGGACCTACGTAGATACCTTGGCGTAAGCTCGCAATATAGCGCTTATCTTCTAAATTCTTTACTGCACCATAGAACTCAATTTGATCATTGAGTGTATAGCGAGAGGTTAAATCCACAGTCGTATAACCATTGATTTTACCCGTAAAGAAACCTGACGTGTTTTCTGTAATTGGCTTAGTATTCAAATCATCAGTAAATTGAGAGCCCGTGTAATTTGCACTCAGCTGAGTACGCAAACCAGCATAAGTATAACCAAAACCAAGATTTGCAACCCATTCTGGTGTGTATGGTACACGATCACCATCTTTTGATTTAAGCGTGCCATTTTTATTAAAACGGTCACCCTTAAATTCTGCATCGGCAACCCAAGTCACGTTAGCAAACATATCAAAACCGTTTTCCAACTCAACACTAATCGCACCCTCAAGACCTTGGTTAAAAGTCTTACCACCATTAGTTGTTTGGAAATCAGAATTACTGTTCGCAGGGATGATTTGATTGTCAAAATCCATTCGGAAAGCAGTCAACTCATATTTAAAGATATCTTGCTGTCCTCTTAAACCGAACTCCCAACTAACCGCAGTTTCCGCGTCCAGTTTTTGATCTTTCATACCACTGAGGGAATCGCCATTCAAAGCAGGAGAAAATGCTTTGTATACACTACCATAGAGCTGTACTGCTGGAACTAATTGGAAAGTAAATCCCAGACCAGGCATCACTTCAGTATTTGAAGTTTTGACCGATTCACTCTTTTGTTTATCTTCTCGTTGTTGTTCATAGCGTTCAACACGAAGTCCTGGTGTGACTGATAATTGATCCGTTATATCCAAACGATTCTGAGCATATAATGCAACACTTTTTGCTGAATCTTTAGTGTCTTTAGCAATCGTGCCTGTACGTGGTGTTGCACGCTTTGCATTAATGGTTACATCATCCATCTTCTCATTCATCAAGCGTAGACCAACTTCAGCCTCACTTGGAATATTGAATAAAGTATGCTTTGCAACTAAACGGGTTTCAGCACCAATACGTTCAAATGTACGGTTATTACCATTCACACTGTCCGTATAGATCCAACGACCAGCTGCTTGCGAAGCTGCTCCATTAATGCCATAACGCCAGTAATCACGATTCATTTCACTCCAATACACTAGAGTCTGAAGTTCTGTATCGGCGTTGATATTCCAACGGTGGTTAATATCGAAGGAATTACGCTCTGTCAAAAACCAATCATCTGGTGCTGGATTATTCTTTTTCTTGGCGTGATATTCATTCAAGAACTGTCCACGATATGAAATATTGGCATCATTCTCATAATGGGTAAATTTAACACCTAACCATTGGTTATCACCAATCGCCGTGCCTGCTTTGATCACAGCGTCTTTCATTTCATAGCCTTTGTCCATGAAACCATCGCTTTTCGCCCAACTTAAAATTGCGCCAAAATTGCTGTCTTTATTTGGAGAACTACCACCGAGTTCAACCGTTGTTTTATAGGTTTCCCAAGATCCAATCGATACATCAACTAAAGCACCATCTTGAGGTTGCTTAGTACGATAGTTAATCACACCACCGATATTCGATGGCCCATAACGTAATGCCGAAGAACCTTTTAGTACTTCAATACTATCCATGCGCTGTACACGTGGATTGTAATAACGGCCATTTCCAACAAACAAACCCGGTGCAACAGGTACACCATCTTCTAAAATTAAGGTTTTATAATCAGCTGAACTAATACCGCGCATACCAATATTTGCGACAACAGCCGATTCTTCCTCAGGTTTCACATATACGCCAGAAACACGCTTTAAGATGTCTTCTGTCGATGTTGGAACAAACTGCTGAATCTGCTCTTGATCCACAATCACAGCCGCGCCAGGAATTTTTGAGACTGCATCATCTTGCGAGCCGATTACCTGAATAGTTGGTAGTACTACAGTTTTTCGATCTTGCTCAGTTGCAGCATGCAACATAGGCGCGAAACTACCAAATAATAAGCCACTCATCACGATTGGATTTTTTAGAAAAGAACGGTTTTTCATAGCTTCCCCCGAAGCAGCAAAAAGATGGATCATCTTTTCCAACCCAAAAACTAGTAAGTGGTTAAAAAAGACACCAAACAAAAACAGACAAATGATAGTGCAAACAAGAACGATTATCCATAAAATATTAATAATTTAGAAATAAATCACTTTATTTTCATTAATTTAATTTTAATTAAACCTATTTTATTAAATTAATATTCACACACTTTATTGTTTTAAATCTGCCTATTAGAAAATTTAATCATTATTTTTTAGTTTACTTTTCAACCATTTCACATAAATGTATCTACTATATTGATGTGCCAATTTTTTAGTTAAGAAATAAAACTGATGCAAATTTTGCATCAGCTTACCCTTGATCTGTTGTGGACTCCGATGCATGTCGATCCACAACAACACTAATCATCATATCCCCCTGAACATTGACCACAGTACGTACCGTATCTAATAAACGATCAATTGGTAATAATATGGCAATCGCTTCCGCAGGTAAGCCAACAGACTGAAGCACCATAATCATGGTGACCATCCCCGCGCTCGGAATTCCTGGCGCACCTAAAGATGCAATAATTGCCACCAAGCACACAATAATTTGCTGCGTAATAGATAAATCTAGCCCCATTAAGTTCGCAATAAATAAGGCTGCTGCTGCCTCATAAAGTGCAGTTCCATCCATATTCAGCTGCGTCCCCAAAGGGATTACAAAGCCTGCGGTTTGTGGCCGAACACCTAGATTTTCCTGCGCACATTTTAAACTTAATGGCATTGTTGCCGAACTAGAACTGGTGGCAAAAGCAGTCACTAACGCCGTTCTGGCCCCACGAAAGAACGTGATCGGATCCATGCGCCCAAAAACCCATAGCAAAAGTGGTAATACCACAAGACCATGAAAAATCGTCGTCCCTGTCACCACCGCAGCAAACTCAGCTAAACGGCTCAAGACAGAAAGATCCTCTGTCACAATCAGTTTCGCCAACAGAGCGAAAATACCAATCGGAGCAAGTTTCATCACCCACCCAACCAGCATCATCATTATTTCAAAAAACTGCTGAAAACTATTCCGTACCAGTGCGAAACGTTCTCCCCCTTGTACCAAGGCCACACCTAAAAATAAGGCAAATACTACAACAGCCAATACATTCCCTTCACTAAATGCTTTGAATGGATTGATTAAGGTGTTTTGGACAAAATTGCTTAGAAAACTCGAAGGAGTCAAAGTATCAGGGCTTTGATGACTCTGCATATCCGCTTGAAAAAGCTGAATATCAACACCTTTACCCACATCAAAGAGATGAGCACATCCTATGCCTAAAATGAGCGCTAGTGTGGTCGTTGTAATGGAACATAATGCCGTGATCTTCCAAACACGACCAAATTGTCCACCTGCTTGTAGATTAGATACGCCCACAACAATTGAACTAAAAATCAAAGGAATCAATAACATTTTCAAAAGACCAATAAAAATGCTGCTTAAAATTCCTAAGCCATAAAGACTATGCTCTACAAATGCTGTTTCAGGGAAGGCGTTTAACAGGAAGCCAAACACTACGCCTAAAATGGCTGCAAATAAGATCTGGGTATTTAAATTCATTATCGGTATGAAAGCATGTTAACTTTTCAGTACTATCGCATGCTCAAACATAACAATCGAGCAATTTTTTTGTCACATTTGCATCTTAAAAAAGCCATCATAATGATGGCTTTAATCTAATTTAATCGTTACTGCGTTTCAATTTCTCTGAGCCTAATCAAACCTTCTTGAACCGTGCTACAAACCAGCTGACCATTTTGCCACATACGACCAAAATTCAGTCCACGTGAACTTGCACTCACGGTTGCTTCCATTTCGTAGAGCATCCACTCATCTGCACGCAAAGGACGATGAAAATAAATCGTATGGTCAATACTTGCACACTGAAGATTTGGAGAAATCCAAGATAAACCATGTGGACGTAATGCTGTGGTCATTAACGTAAAATCAGAATAAAATGCGACAATCGCCTGATGTAACGATATCTCATCAAGATTTTTTGCAATATCACCATGTGTACGAATGTAATGCGCATAAAATGGCGCTTCAGGCTGTGGCTGAAAAGGATTGACAGGCTGAACTGGACGAATCTCAACATGACGTTCACGCATGAAACTTGCTCGAACATTCTCTGGCACGAAGTTGAGCATACTTTCTTTTAATTCATTTTCAGATTTTAAATTTTCTGGTGCAGGATATTCAGGCTCTTTATGTTGGTAATTCAATCCTTCTTCTGGATTGGCAAAAGATACCATCGCCGAAAAGATAACACGTCCATGCTGAATAGCACGCACTTGACGACTGGCAAAACTTTTTCCATCTCGAAGAGAATCAACTTCATAAATAATCGGTGCGTCTACATCTCCACCATAGAGAAAATATGCATGAAGCGAATGCGCTGGACGATTGGTCGTATAGGATGCTGCTCTTAATGCTTGCCCCAAAACCTGTCCACCAAACACACGTTTGCCAACCAAATTACGACTATTACCCCGAAAGATATTGGCTTCCAGCCTTTCTAGCGTCAAAAGCTCGACGAGTTCTTGCGTTAACGCATTCATTTAATCACCTTTTTAACAACAATTAGGGAGAGATAATTCAAGCAAAAGCAAGGTCCTAGTGAGAATAAGGACTAGCACGAAACAAGAACAATTATATTAATCGAGATTTATCGATTAATACAGTTAGCACTCAATATAAATGTTTTTCTCAGTATAACTTTATATTTATAACCGCTAAAAATACGTTTTTTAACGATAAAATCTACCAAATACGCTATATTTTGTCAGAAAACAACATACCGTTTTATGTAAGAATACCGCAGAATGTCGTGTTCATGTTTGTGTATTGGACATGGCCTTGTGCTGTTTAGATTGCAGCGCTATGCATTTGCTTAGGGTTATCATTTAGGAGTTTGTAATGTCCAAGACTGGATTTGGTCAAATGTATCGCCAACTTTCGAGTAAGTTACTTGACCTTGTGGTTACACCACATATTCTTGGTGAAGTTCCTGTAGAGTCCACCACAGAACAAAGCACAAACGATGCAAAAAAAGTCGTGTGTTATGTATTACAAAACTACTCTCATAGTAATGCACTGGTGGTCGATGGTGAAACCCGTCGTCTACAACTCAAACCCGCTTTGGATCCTTTGAGTTTTGGCGATTATCAAGAAAAAAATTCTGTTCTTTTTTTACATCAAAATGACAATATTCTTTTTAATACACAAACCTTCCCACCTCGTCTTTTACAACTCATTGAAGCACTCGAAAAAAATCCAGAAATCGAAGTACAACTCATCCCTGTTACTGTGCTATGGGGACGCTCCCCTGATAAAGAAGATTCTTGGTTTAAGCTTTTATTTTCAGACACGTGGGCAACTCCAAGCACTGTAAAACAATTGGTAAATATAGGCTTACATGGTCGCCAATCGTATTTAGAATTCCATGAACCACAATCCTTACGAGAATTGGTTGAGTATGCCAAAACCAATCATCCAAATGTTTCGCCAGCTACGTATATTGCAAGCTCACTAGATAGCTACCTCGACCAACAGCGTGAAGTGGTACTCGGCCCAGATTTATCAGATCGTCGTAATGTAATGCAGTCTGTAGTGAAAGCACCTGACGTACAAGATGCGATTCGCCGCGAAAGTATTCAACATAAAATTAGTATGCTCGAAGCAGAGCGACGTGCGATTGGTTATGTAAATGAAATTGTATCAGACTATTCAGCCTCCGCAGTTCGCTTTGCTGATATGGCCTTAACACGATTATGGACACAGCTTTACGATGGTGTAGACGTACATAACTTTAGTACTGTCCGTGAACTTGCCAAAGATTACGAAATTATTTATACCCCATGTCATCGCAGCCATATTGACTATTTATTACTGTCCTACGTGATTTTTAAACGTGGTTTGATGATTCCTTACATTGCAGCCGGTGATAACCTCAATTTACCATTTGTTGGTCAATTATTACGTGGTGGTGGTGCTTTCTTTATTCGCCGTTCATTCCGCGGAAACGCGCTCTACACCTCTGTGTTTAAAGAATATTTATACAGCATCTTATCTCGCAACACCCCAATCGAGTACTTTATTGAAGGTGGACGTTCACGTACAGGTCGCTTATTACCACCAAAAACAGGCATGTTGGCAATGACCGTACACGGACATTTACGTGGTCGCGCCAAACCGATTGCCTTTGTTCCGACCTATATTGGTTATGAACGTTTAATGGAAGGTTCAACCTATGTTGGTGAAATGCAAGGTAAACCTAAAGAAGCTGAATCCATTTTTGGCATTCTCAAATCATTGCGAAAAATTGAACGTATCTTTGGTAAAGTACATGTGAACTTCGGCGAGCCTGTATTCTTAGATGATGTATTAAAACAGCACAATGCTGACAAGATTCAAATTGAAAAGAATGATGCGCCAGCACCAATTGAAATTTCTCGCGTTGTCTCTGATTCAGCCAACCGTATCTTAGAAAACATTAACCGCGCAGTAGTGATCAACCCTGTATCGCTATTGTCTTTAATTTTATTGGCGACACCAAAACATACTTTAGATGAAGAAATTTGTGCAAAGCAACTAGATATCTATCGTGACCTTGCTGCTAAACAACCTTATGATCAACGTACCCAAGTAACGTCGTTATCGGGTAAAGAGATTATCGAATATGGCTTAAAACTTAAACTCATCAAACGCGTTCAACATGTCTTAGGCGATATTATTGCAATCGAAGACAATCAAGCCGTACTACTAACGTATTTCCGCAATAACATTTTACATGCCTTTGTCCTACCTTCGTTGGTTGCATCTTTGGTTGAACATAATGGCAAGATTCACAAAACAGATTTAAGCAATGTCATTCGTACCTTATATCCATTCTTAAAAGCTGAATTGTTTATGAAATGGCAGTCATCTGAGTTACAACAACAGATCGGCGCCTATATCGATGCCTTGTCAGAAATCGGGTTAATTTTCCAAGATCATGATGGCAATCTATTCAGCCCAACACCAAATAGCGAAGAGCATCAAAAACTTCTCACTTTGGCGATGCCAGTAAAACAAAGTTTAGAGCGTTATTACATGACCCTTGCGCTCATTACACAACGTGGCTCTGGCAATATCTCGACCAAACAAGTTGAAGAACTGAGTCATTTATTGGGTCAACGACTCTCTGTACTTTATGAGTTCAACTCACCTGAATTCTTCGATAAATCATTGTTCCAAAGTTTTATCAAGGTACTGACTCAGCAAAACTATATTCGCAACAATGAACAAGGCTTCATTGAATACGATGATAACTTTAGTGAAATGGCGGCAGGTGCTCAACTGGTACTGGATGAGACTACTTTGCAAATGCTGCAACATATCACCACATTTAGTGATGAAGAGCTTGCTGCTGCTTTAGAAGCGATGGCATCACAACAAGCAAAACGACGTTTAAAACGTAAAAAAGCATAGGTGCAGTAAAAATAAAACGGCAACTCAAAGTTGCCGTTTTTATTCATCCCTACTTTCTACATTCTATATATTTGGGGTCATCCAGACATCGTAATCGCCGAATCAGTTCAACCAAATAAGCATCATAATATCCCGATGCAACATAACGATTGCGAATTCTGGTGACTAATGCATCATAGCCCTGCTTTTCGTAACTCGAAATATCTGCCCAATAATAGGCAGGCAAATGGTTTTCCCACTGCATCGCTTGTGCAGCCAATACATGGCTATTTTTTGCAAACCATGCGCGAATCGTATGACCAAATCCTGTAGGGTAAGCTTGTGGTCTGATTACAATATTGACTGCGAAATATGCAATAGGAAAATTGACCACTTGAGTCGATTCTCCAAATTCTTGTTTCAGGTTATACGGCAAAATACCATAGGCTGGCGAAGCCAAAATATCCATTTTCTTTTGTTTAAATAAATCAATCGCATTTGAGAAGTCCACATACGTAGGTTTTGCCCCAACACTTTGCGCTAGTGCCAACTGCGGAGGGTTATCTACCAAAATGCCGATACTCTTATTCCTAAGCTGTGAAACTTTATTAATCCTTTGGGTATTCATAATCATATAAACCGTACCCACAGGAATCATTCCAACCGCTTCATACTCAGCTTCTCGCATGCGCTTTTCAACATTCGGATTGGTAAATAACTGTAAAAATACACGTGCGGTTCGATTATTGGGAATTAAACCAATGGCGGCAGTACTACCCATAAATCGATTATAACGATAGGTGTTAAAATTTGAGGCAACCAAACCTGAACATTCTTTTTGATCAAATGCTTTAATCGCCTCTTGTTCATTTTTAAACGTTTTAAATTTCAACTGTACTTGGCTTTGCATTGCATGCACACGTACATCTTGCAAACGACGGCTTATATCACCTTGAGTACTTAAAGGATCAAATACACACCATGTTTGCTCTCCAGC
Source organism: Acinetobacter sp. ATCC 27244 (assembly GCF_000156555.1). Classification (NCBI taxonomy): domain Bacteria; kingdom Pseudomonadati; phylum Pseudomonadota; class Gammaproteobacteria; order Moraxellales; family Moraxellaceae; genus Acinetobacter; species Acinetobacter sp. ATCC 27244. Next base: position 250,326 of record NZ_GG665950.1, on the reverse strand, counting down.
CCAGCTGATTGTTGCCATCAGAGCAAGTAACATCGAACAAATTATTTTTTTCATCATTGACCTTCAATGCCTCGCTGCAAACCCTGTGCACAATTCAGGCAGTTCCTTTACGGAATCTATTGGTATTTAAAATCCAAAATCCATACCAAGTATTATGGGCGCTTAAATATCAAAAACACCTTAATATTGTTTTTAGTTTAATCTAATTTTTCAGCATTACTATGTGCCGATAAAGCTGCTGCGTAGTCATTAAAGCAAATCAAATGGTCAAATTTAAAACCTGTCTGCATTAATCTGGTTGCATAAATTCGTTTGCCTGTTTGCTGCTCAGTGAGAAGTTTTAAAAGAGGTAAACCTAACTGCTGTTGAAACCACTGCAAAATTTCATGCATTGGCAATGGCTGATTATTAGACACAATATAACTGGCTTCTACATGGGGCAGATCGATCAACAATGCTAAAAATTTCGCTAAATCATCGATATGAATACGATTGCTAAAATGCAGGTTTGGATAGCTTAAAGTCTGCTCAGCCAAACGCTTCAATCGTGCAATCGAGATGCCATAGATCCCCGTCGGTCTAACAATAATACTCTGCAGTGGATAATAGGACTGCCAAAGTAATTCCATCTTCCGTAATAAGTGTCCTTGCTCATCAACTGGTTGGATTTCAGAATCATCATCAACTCGCTCCCCTGCATTCTGACCATAGACACGTGTTGACGATACAATCACGATACGTTTTACAGGATGCGAGGCTAGTACTTGTACAATCGGTTTAATGCTATCCACATAAGTGTGTTGGTACGCATCTAGACCACTTTGAGACGGGGCTAAGATCACATAAACCACATCAATCGGTGCTAGGTCAGTCACATCCAAGCAATGAACATCTTGAGTATAATGCGTCGCGTAACAATCTGTTTTCGGCGTGCGACTAATTGTGCTAATGTGGTGACCACGCTCAAATAAGTGTTTAGCAACACGCTGAGATGTTTTACCATAACCAATAAATAAAATATGCATATATATCCTTGATCAAGAATGACTTCAGTCCAGCAGTTACAAGGCGTTGGTGCTGCCGCAGCGACCTTATTAGAAAAGCTTCATATTTTTAGCACGGATGATTTGTTGTTTCATCTGCCGCGTGACTATGAGGATCGTAGCACTATTATTCCGATGAATCAGCTCATGGTCGGACGTAGTTACCTGCTAGAAGGCGAAGTACGTTCTATCGACTTTCCACCTGGAAAAAAGAAATCTCTTGCAGCATTGCTACAAGATGATTTTGGTAAAGTCACTTTGCGTTTCTATCATATCTACAAAGGCTTAACTGATCGTATTCAAGTAGGAAATCGATTACGCATATTTGGTGAAGTTAGAGTAGGTGCACGGGGGCTTGAACTTTATCATCCTGAGATACAAGTGATTCTACAGCACACGCCTTTGCCTAAAACACAACTGACAGCGATCTATCCAAGCACTGAAGGGCTCACGCAGCCCAAATTACGCGAATATGTGCGGCAGGCTTTGGCACATCATAGTGATGATTTAGCAGAGCTATTACCCAGTAAATACAGCAATGGTTATGAATTAAAACAAGCGCTGCATTATATCCATGAGCCACCGATTGATGCCAATATGGTACAACTCAATCAAGGTTCTCATCCTGCACAACAACGTTTGATTTTTGAAGAATTGGTTGCGCATCAGATTAGCCTGTTAACCCGTCGTGCCTATATTCGTCAAATTGCGGCCCCCAAATTTACCAGCAGTAAAGTTTTAGCCAAACAGCTCTTAGAAGCGTTGCCGTTTCAGATGACCAATGCCCAAAAGCGCGTATCCAAAGAAATCTTGCAAGATCTAAAACAACAGCAACCCATGTTGCGGTTGGTTCAAGGTGATGTTGGTGCAGGTAAAACACTTGTCGCAGCCATCGCTGCGTGTCATGCACTTGAAGCAGAGTGGCAAGTCGCACTCATGGCACCGACTGAAATTTTAGCAGAACAGCATTATTTAAATTTTAAACGCTGGTTTGAACCCTTAGGCATCGATGTCGCATGGTTGTCTGGTAAACAAAAAGGCAAAGCTCGCACCCAAGCAGAACAGCACATTAGAGAAGGCCATTCGCAACTGATCGTCGGTACACATGCTTTATTCCAAGACAATGTTGCATTTTCTAAGCTTGGTTTGGTGATTATTGATGAACAACATCGTTTTGGTGTTGACCAACGCCTTGCCTTACGCAATAAAGGTGCGGATCAATTTACACCACACCAACTCGTCATGACGGCGACCCCCATCCCCCGCACCTTAGCTATGAGTGCGTACGGTGATTTAGATACCTCAGTGATTGATGAACTCCCACCAGGACGTACACCCATTCAAACCGTAACCATTCCGCTCGATCGTCGTGAAGAAGTGTTACAACGAATTGCCCAAAATTGTCGTGAAGGCAAACAAGCCTATTGGGTCTGTACCTTGGTTGAACAATCTGAAACACTTGATGCTCAAGCTGCGGAAGCCACCTATCAAGAAATTAAAGAACGTTTCCCTGATCTAAATGTCGGACTTGTACATGGCAAAATGAAAGCCGATGAGAAACAAGCTGTTATGCAAGCCTTTAAAGACAATCAATCACAACTGTTGATTGCCACCACAGTCATTGAAGTGGGGGTTGATGTTCCTAATGCTTCGATTATGGTGATTGAAAATGCAGAACGTTTAGGCCTTTCCCAATTACATCAACTTCGAGGACGTGTGGGACGAGGCGCGACTGCGAGTTTCTGTGCGCTTCTTTATAAAACACCATTATCGCAAAATGGTCAGGAACGACTCTCCATCTTACGAGAAAGTAATGATGGCTTCGTGATTGCAGAAAAAGATCTAGAAATTCGTGGACCAGGTGAGTTGCTTGGAACTAAACAAACGGGAGACATGGGTTTCCGTGTGGCACGTCTAGAACGAGATGATCATTTACTGACACAAGCACATTATGTTGCAGAACAAATTCTGAAAGACTATCCGCAACATGCAGAAGGTCTATTAAAACGTTGGTTACCTGAAGCACCAAGATATGCCTATGTTTAAGTTACTTGGCAGTCAAACCCAACGATTCTTAGATCATTTCACTGCATGTGATTTATGTGAAATAGGAGCCAAACAATACTTTGGCGTATGCAAAAATTGTTGGGATGATATGCCTTGGTTAAAACAAACAATTGAACGCAATCAACAGCAGGTCTTCGTTGCCTGCCATTATCAATATCCCATCAACCGCATTATTCAACAATTTAAATATGAGCAGAAGCTACATCACCAGCGAGTGCTCAGTGGCATATTACAACAAGTTAGACTTCCCAAAGTTCAAGCGATTGTTCCCATGCCCATTTCAACCGATCGCTTAGTCGAACGAGGCTTTAATCAATCTTTATTATTGGCTCAAGGCTTAGCACAAACGCTCAATATTCCAGTTTGGCAACCTGTTCGACGTTTAGCCCAACACTCTCAAAAAGGCTTATCCCGCCTAGAACGTTTGGAGAATATCGAGCATCAGTTTATTGCTCATCCACCGAATAAAATCCGTTATCGCAAAGTCTTAATTGTTGATGATGTCATCACGACTGGCAGCTCGATTGATGCATTATCCAAAGGCTTACGCCAATTGGGCTGCCAACAGATCTATGCTGTTTGTCTTGCTGCTGGCGGGGTTAAGGACTCAATCCTGCCATCTGTTGCTTAAGCATCCACGGGATCACCACCTCTTTGGTTAAAGGGGCGAGTAAAGTCGCTGAATCATTTAAATCAATCCATTTCATTTCTGCAATTTCTGCTGCAATCTGCGGTTGTTGTTTTAACTCAACCATGTAGAGATAACTGACTAATAGATGATCAGGTTCATTGGCAGCAGCTGTCTCAAACTTTCCAACAAATTGCTGGATCTCACACTCACAACCAATCTCTTCCAAGATTTCACGTTGAATCGTGATTTCAGGTGCTTCATTGATTTCCAATTTACCGCCGACCTGCATAAATGCTTGCGTATTCTTTTTTCGCACTAACAAGAGTTGATGATGTTGATTTACGATGACCGCCGCTGCAACCGTTATAATTTTCAATGAAACGTCCTCATGCTTGAATTTCATCAACCGACATCCATTTAGGCGTCGCTGGTTGATAGGTAGAAAATGCGGTTAGGATTTCATTAATATCATTTTCCACAATCAATTGATCAACAAAACGTGACTGACTAAATCCACGTGCCACCGAACCTTGAATCATTTTAATTAAATCATCGTAAAAACCACCAACATTTAAAAATGCACATGGTTTTTGATGAATGCCGAGTTGATTCCAAGTCCATTGCTCAAAGATTTCTTCTAATGTTCCCGCACCACCAGGTAATGCAATAAATGCATCTGCTTGCTCAGACATCTGGGTTTTACGCTCATGCATATTATCAACCACATACAGTTCGGTTAACCCCTTATGTGCAAGCTCCCGATCAACCAATGCATTTGGAATAATACCAACCACACGTCCTCCAGCCTTTAATGCACTATCAGCAACGACACCCATTAAACCAGAACGACCACCACCGTAAATCAGCGTTTTACCTTGCTCTGCAATCGCCTGCCCAGTTGCTTGAGCCATTTGTTGATATATCGGATCGTTTCCAAGAGAAGAGCCACAGAAAACACATATTGAATTCATACAATTAAAACCGTTTTATGCAATTGTCATGCTGTTAAAGTAAGCTAAGAAACAAGATTTTTGAGAAAATAACGATTAGGCAAGTGTTTTTCATTGCATCCTTGTCTAAAATACACGCTGACTTTCTGCAAAGTGCAAAAAGTCCTGATATTCACTGCGCGAGGAAAAAAGACATGCTTGAAGCCTTTTATGCCACAGAGCGCGGTAGCCTAGAAGACGCAACCATCAATGGTGGTTTTGATCTCTACCCTGAGTTGGTCTGGATTGATCTAATCGCACCATCCCAAGAAGAGCAGCAATGGGTACTCGATGCCTATGAACGAAATTTACCTACCTTAAAGTCACTGGAAGATATTTCCTCATCTGCACGATTTTACCGTGATGATGATGGGATTTTGCATATCAGTACTTATTTTTTAACAAAGAATAAAAACTTTCAATCTGATCGAGAACAAGAAGATTTAGAAAATACATTGGCGGCGACGGTACATACCGTTGCATTCTTGCTTGAAAAAAATCGACTCATTACTTTGCGTGGTGAAAAACTCGTTGCTTTCCGCGCCTTTCGTTCACGCGCTCGGCGGAATGATTATGAGATGGACTATAAAAATCCCGTTTGGATTTTATTAGGACTCTTAGAAGCTAAACTAGATGAACTGTCAGATATTCTTGAGGATACTCATCGATACCTTGAAGAATATTCTGCTGAGGTTCTCAATGATCATCATCGTGAGCAAATCTTGGATCTTGATGACATGATCACACGGTTAGCGCATCAAGAAGATATGCTAGGAAAAGCACAGCTCTGTCTAACTGACTTACGTCGAGTGCTGACCTTCCTATCACGTCCACGTGCATTAGGCAGTCATATATATGATGCTGATATTCGAGAAATGAGTGAAGATGTACGCTCTTTACTTGAGCATAACGCGTTCTTATTCCAGAAGCTAAAATTCTTACTTGATATCACTACTGGTTTTGCCAACACTGAAATGAATGAAACCTTTAAGCGTTTCTCTATTTTACCCAGTATGTTAGCCCCACCCATGTTGGTTGCTAGTATCTACGGTATGAATACAGATGTATTACCTTTTGCTCAAGGGGATACCAGCTTCTGGATTGTTATTACCTTTGTTACTACATTATTAATCGGTCCAATCCTCTATTTCCGTTGGAAGAAATGGATTTAATCTTATTACCAGCACGTTTATCTGCCTCCATATATAGACCATAATGGAGG
>NZ_GG665950.1:238375-243984 GCF_000156555.1 Acinetobacter sp. ATCC 27244 | reverse complement strand
CCGTTAGCTATTGGTACAAAGCAGATCTAAACATCGGGGTTAGTAATTTATTTCCATATTCACTTAAATGATCCCCATCTCGATAAATCGGTCGCCCTTGATATTCAGCAATACACTTCCCACTTTTACATAAAGTCGCGCTTGGGTTCAGAGTATGTGCCCCACATTGAGCTGCGACACGACCTAAAATCTCACTCACTTTCCCAACTCTTGCCTGATAGGTTGCAAGAGAAATCGAAAGATCATTGCGCTTATACTGAAATAAAACCTGTTTCGCCATCATTTCTGGCACATCAAAGCCCATTTCAGGAATTGGTAGAACCAAATACACAGGATTAGTTTTAGTTAAAGCACAAATACTAGACTGCAAATGTTGCTCAAAGCCAAGATAAGTCTCTGCTTTAGATTCATCTTCTTTATTGAAATAAATTTTGAGTGGGTTCTTATGATCTACTTTTTCTGGATTATTCTCCCCTTCTAACTGCAAAGCATAACGATTAATCAGAAAGATCGGAGTACCTTTTTCTTTATTCAACAATATCGAACGCTCTTGGTTAATCGCTTCACAGTTCTCATTACTAAATTTTGCACCTAAAATATAAGGACAACCTGATTTTGTTAAAGTCAGTACCCCCTCTTTCTTTAAGTCAAAAACCGCTGCAACAGAAGTTGCCACTGCATTGGCGTGACTATCTCCCAGTACAATCGCCTTAATTGCGTGAGCTTGCCCAATCTGACACGGTATAATTCGAGGGTCTCGAAAACCAGGATCACATTTATAAGGATTCGTATTATTAACTTCATCTAGAATTTTGAGGATACGAGGTGAATAATGAGATTCAAATCCATTGGTTTTTTTAACCCCATAACCACAAAGAAATAAAACCAAAACCATATACAAGGGTTTTACTTTATAAATTTCTTTCCAAGTTGTGAACTTTTTGAATTTAATTTGTTCGATATATTTATAGCTTAAATAACCAATTGCGATTGATAAACAAATTCCATAAATTTCCCAATTATTCCAAGAGAAATATAAACCAGCAACAACAAGTGGCCAATGCCAAACATAGATTGAATATGACCACTTTCCAACCGAATTAAATAAGGCATTGTTGAGAAATATATTCTTTTGATTAGCACTTAAAATAATAAAATAAGCACCTAAAACAGGTAATAAAGCCCAATAACTCGGCCAAGGTGTTTGTGCTGAAAACAAAACATAGGACCCTAAGATACAAATTATCCCAATCCACTGTATCAAAGCCCGATATTTAAACAGTTTGATTGGCATAGGATATAAAAATGCTAAACCACCAAACAACATTTCCCATGCACGAGAGGTCAACAAAAAATAAGCGCTCTGGCTATTTTTTTCTGTAGCATAAATGGCATAACAGAAGCTCATCGCAAATAACGCCAAAATAACGCATTTAATTTTCTGTAAAGTGAAAAACCTTTTTAGAACTAATAGAATAACAGGGAAAAAGATATAAAACTGCCACTCTACGGAAAGCGACCATGTATGTAATAACCACTTGGTTTTCTCATTACTATCGAAATACCCATCCCCTTTGGTAAACAATATATTTGAGGTAAACAGTGAGCTTTTTTCGACTTGTCGACCTAAGTCCTTATAATCAGTCGGTAATAGATAAAACCACCCAAAGACAAGAAGTACAGCTGCCATCGCAGTCAATACAGGGATAATACGATTTGCCCGAGCAATATAAAATTTAAATATATTAAAGGTATTTTTTTCCATTTCATTAAAGAGAATGGATGTCATTAAAAAGCCGGAAATAACAAAGAAAACATCGACTCCCGCAAAACCGCCTGATAGCCATTCAGGATTAAAATGAAAGAAAACAACAGCAAGTACTGCTATTGCTCTTAAGCTATTAATATCATAACGAAAAGTCATATATGAAATGTTCTTACACCTATTTCAGAGCCAGCATTGTAAGTATAAATATAATGTCGTGCTAACATTTTCCCGTAAAAAAAGAGCTTTATCAAAAGCTCTTTTTTCATACTTCAATTTCAGATCAATTTCAGATCATCTTGCAAATGACTCGCTTGGATGATTTTCAACATTTTCTCAGAAACGTTTTTGAAATGCAGTCCTTTACGCTCTGGTGTTTGACGCAACCATTGTACCAATACTGCCAATGATAAAGTATTACCATTTTCAAGCTGCGCAAGATCAACCACCAAAGGAAAATTCTGATGTTGCTGAATATGCTTTAAGCCAGTCTGATAAACTTGCTCTGCATTCTCAAAATTAATCGTTTTTGAAACAATCAATTGCTGATCAATATACTGAATCACCCATCACCTACTTATTTCTTTGTAACTGCAGCATCCGCATCTGGTTTGAAGGTTGCAATTGCTTTGTTGATGTCACCACCATTACGCTGAACTGTCGCAGCAAACTGGTTACGGAATTGCAAACCTAAGTCAATACCCGCGACATTCACATTACGGATGCGCCATTGGTCGCCTTTATCTACCAACTGGAATGACACAGGAATCTTCTCACCATTATTAAGAAAATCTAAAGTCACTACAGGATTTTTCGAGTTTGTCGCACGGTATGGACGCATGGTGTAACTTTGGTTCGTGTATTTCGCAAAAGCACTACCATAGTTTTCGATGATCACTTCACGGAAGTTTTTTTCAAACTGTGCGCGTTGTGCCGCAGTTGTATGCTGATTATTTGCATAAGTACCCAATACGATACGAGTAAATGCTTGTGAATCTACATATGGATCAAGATTTTGGCGAATAATTGTTCTAACCAATTCAGGGTTGTTTTGTAACTTCGCATGATCAGCTTTTAAACGTGTCACCAAACCGTCCGCCACACGTTTTACAAAGTCTGGTGGGGTTTCTGTTGGTGCTGCAAATGCTGCACTAGCAAGCATAGTTGATAATACACTTGCCGTTAAAGTCTGTTTCAATAATGTGTTCACTTTAAACTCCTAAATACGATTACTCAGCAAAAGATGGTTCAGCATCTGCTTGTGATACTGAACTTCCAGTATCAGATGCAACTTTGCCAGCACCGCCACCAGTAATAAACTTACTGATTAAATCTTCTAGATCCATTGTACCTTGGGTATTTGAAATTACGTCACCACGCTTTAAGTAGTTCACACCACCACCTGGGATAACTTTCAAATATTTCTCACCCAATAAGCCATTGGTCGCTACCATTATATAAGCATCTTCATCAATACTGGTGATGGAGGTCATGTTACTGATAAGTTGCTGTTCCATTGCTTTTTGTTGCGCAGCGTCGGCTTGCTCATAATCAGCACTGTAACGTAACTCTTCCAAAGCATTGTTTTGAACGTCTTTGAGTTGTTCTGGATTAAAGCTCGTGAGTTTTCCATCTAGATCAAATTTCACTGTTGCTAAACGAGTCACTGGATCAAGCGTAATCGAGTCCACACGACCAATGGTAACACCACTCATGGTGACCTTAGCGCGTGTTTTCAACCCATTAATATTGTCAAACTGGGCTGTCATGCTATAACTGTCACGAAGATTAGTACCAACTAAACCACTCACCTTCATTGCCAGAAAAAATAGAGCAATACCGAAGATAATGACAAAAATACCTACGGCCAGCTCACTAGTACGTGATTTCATTAAATCCCTCCGAACATGACCGCAGTCAACACGAAATCAAAACCTAATACACAAAGCGAAGAATATACGACCGTTCTCGTCATCGAAGTCGCAATACCCTCTGGAGTCGGATCACAGGCATAACCTTGATAGACCGCCACCCATGTACAAATCAGAGCAAATACAATACTTTTGATGATGCCGTTGACCACATCATGTCCAAATTGAACACTGCTTTGCATCCCACCCCAGAATGAACCTTCATCCACGCCAAGGAAATCAACACCCACCAACTTACCGCCGACAATACCGATCGCAGCAAAAATGACAGTTAGCATTGGTAAACTCACAATACCAGCCCATAATCGTGGCGATACGATTTGTTTCAGTGGATCGACTCCGATCATTTCCATACTTGCAAGCTGTTCACTTTGCTTCATGGACCCAATTTCGGCAGTCAGTGCTGACCCAGCCCGTCCTGCAAACAATAAAGCAGCTACGACAGGCGCTAACTCACGTAGCAGGGTTAAAGACACCATGGTACCGAGCATGGCTTCACTGCCCACATTGACTAGAATCGAATAGCCTTGCAGCCCTAATACCAAACCAATGAATAAACCCGATACGGAGATAATCAATAAAGACATCACCCCGACACGGTACATTTGGTAAATAAAGCGTTGGAAACCACCTTTTGATGGCATTGAAAATAAAATTTGTAGGAGCATCAGTGATGCAGCACCAATCCCCTTTATTCGCTCAATAACGAGTCTACCTAGCCAGGCAATCGTATTCATGGACGAACCTCGTTATCTAAATATGCTTGATGCGTAAACTGGTATTCAACAGGCCCTTCTATTGAGCCTGTTAAAAACTGACGAACAAATGGTGAGGCATGATTTTTTAATTGTTCAGGTGAACCTTCTCCCTGAATTTTCCCTTCTGCAACCACATAAATATAGTCAGCAATCGACAACGTTTCTGCAACATCATGTGAAACAATAATTGTAGTTAAATCAAGTGCTTCTCGCAAAGATCGAATTAAGCGCGTCAATACACCCATCACGATCGGGTCTTGTCCAGCAAACGGCTCGTCATACATAATGAGTTCTGGATCTAATGCAATCGCACGTGCTAAAGCCACTCGACGATTCATCCCGCCTGAAAGCTCAGAAGGCATGAGTTGTTCAGCACCGCGTAACCCGACAGACTCAAGCTTTAAACCCACCAGTTCAGCAATAATGTGTTCAGGTAATTTGGTATGAGCGCGGATTGGGAAGGCAACATTTTCATACACAGACATATCTGTAAATAAAGCACCGCTTTGAAATAACATGCCCATACGCGCACGAGCAGCAAAAAGCTCTTGCCGAGACATCGTGGCAATATCTTGACCGTCTAGCAATACTTCGCCTTGATCTGGAACCAGTTGTCCACCGATCAAACGTAGTAAGGTGGTCTTACCCGTACCAGAAGGCCCCATAATTGCAGTAATTTGACCACGTCGAATTTTAAGACTGATATCGTCATAAATGACGCGTTCTCCTCGATTAAAGCTTAAGTTTCTAACTTCAATTAAGGCTTCAGCATCGAGAGGAGAGTTATTATTCATAATGGCATTCATTCCTGCACTTTTTATGCACGCATACTATACACTAAAAGATTAAATGGTTGTTTTTATTTTGATAAGTGATGTATCAAGATTATTTAATTTATGTAGCCATGTTTGGAATCAACATGCTCAGTTGTTTGTTGGGTATTTACTTTAAAAGCATTGGCGTTAGTTTGATCAAAAACAGCATAAGCAAAAAATAAACCATTGCATAACATTAAGATGACGAACAAGCATGGCAGCCCTTCATTGCAAATGAAAGACCAGATTTGATGGCTAAAACCGTTGTTTTGATTAATCCTATTCATTTCTTTTATAAAATTTGAATTAGTACTCGTTTTTACAATTTTACCTGACTAAT
>NZ_GG665950.1:210625-237058 GCF_000156555.1 Acinetobacter sp. ATCC 27244 | reverse complement strand
CACAAATAAAAAAGCCAGTTTTTCAACTGGCTTTTTCTTTTCATCGGTTTTTATCGATTAAAAATCGTTTTTGCGACGACGGTCGCCACCGAAAGTCTCTTCACGTGCACCACGTACCGGGCGATCATCGCTACCAAACTTACGTTTTGGACGGTCATCACCACCACCGAAACTACGTTTTGGACGGTCATCGCCACCACCGAAACTACGCTTTGGACGGTCACCAAAACCACCTTCACGCTGTTGCGGACGATCACCAAAATCACGTTTTGGACGATCACCGAAGCTGCCTTCACGACGTGGCTTATAATCTACACGGTTACCACGGTTGTCATCATTCGAGTCAAAACGCGGCTTATCATTGAAACCACCCTCACGGCGTGGGCGATCTGAATTAAATTCGCGACGTGGACGGTCTTCACCACCAAAACTACGCTTTGGACGGTCATCAAAACCGCCTTCACGACGTGGGCGATCTGAATTGAACTCACGACGCGGACGATCTTCAAAACCACCTTCGCGGCGTGGACGATCTGAATTGAACTCGCGACGCGGACGGTCTTCAAAACCACCTTCGCGACGTGGGCGATCTGAATTGAACTCACGACGTGGACGGTCTTCACCACCAAATGATGGACGTTCACCACGTGGTTTATCATCGAAACTACGACGTGGACGATCATCACCGCCTTCACGACGTTTGAAGTTACCTTCACCTTCGAAACGACGACCACCGCCAAAACCACCACGACCACGACCGCCGCCATCACGACCGCCGCCATCACGACCACCGCGACCACGACCACCGCCATCACGACCTGAACGTGCAGGAGGTGGAGATGGCTCTAAACCTTCAATTTCAGATACATTCAAACGTGCATCTAAATAATCTTCTAAAGCGCGAATTTTGCCGCGTTCACGGTAAGTTGCTAAAGTCACAGCTTGACCTGTACGACCCGCACGACCTGTACGACCAATACGGTGTACATAGTCTTCATTTTTCATCGGTAAACCGAAGTTAATCACGTGTGAAATCGTTGGTACGTCTAAACCACGCGCTGCAACGTCAGTCGCAACTAAGATTTTTGCACGACCTTCACGAATGCTACGTAAACGACGGTTACGAACGGTTTGTGGCATCGCGCCATGCAATGCAACAACAGAGTGACCTGCTTCAGCCAATTCTTCAGCAAGCATGTCTGTGTCTTCTTGCGTGCTCGCAAATACTACAGCTTGATCTACTGACTCATCTGATAACCAGTGAGTTAATAATTTTTTCTTGTGTTCAAAACCATCAGTCCAATGCAATGTTTGAGTTACATCAGTGTTGGTGCTGTGACCAGTTTCAATCGCAATACGTTGTGGATCATTCATCATACGTTCAGCAAGACGAATAATACGATCTGCAAAAGTTGCAGAGAACATTAATGTTTGATTACGGTTTGCAGCTAATTCGCCAATCGCTTCTAAATCTTCAGCAAAGCCAAGATCAAGCATACGGTCTGCTTCATCAACAATTAATGATTCAACTTTATCAAGTTTTAATTGACGACGATTTACAAGGTCAAGTAAACGACCTGGGGTCGCAACGACAACTTGTGCACCTTTAAGTTGTTGAATTTGTTTACCAAAAGGCATACCACCCATAATTGCAGCGATACGAACACCTTTCATGTGACGTACAAATGCAATCGCATCTTGGCTAACTTGTTGAGCCAATTCACGCGTAGGAGAAATAACTAAAATCGTTGGCTGAGTCACTGCTTTCATGCGCTCTTTAAATGGCACAAAAGTTTCCTGACCCGCTAAAGCATTTAATGTAGGAAGTAAGAATGCTGCTGTTTTACCAGAACCAGTCTGGCTTGAAACCAATAAATCTTTTCCTTCTAACGCAGCTGGAATCGCTTGTTCTTGCACAGGAGTTGGTGTAGTGAAACCTAAACCTTCTAAAGCTTGTTGTAAGGTTTCGTGCAAAGAAAATTCGGCAAAAGTTTTGCTCATAGAGAGTTTCACCCTAATGGGTGCTCCATTTTAATAAATACAAAAAATAGACATCGGCAACAAGCGGCAAAGCGACTCAAGCTGAAAATAGATAAAATTCAGCGGCAATCCGAATAACGACGATGTGGACTAACGCACGCTTGATTACTGCCTCAACCTGAAGAATCGCTAAGCGATTTGGGCGCAAGATGTGGTCCTCTCTATGGACAGCGTGCGCATAATATGAATAGAACTGAATGTTCAGGTAATGAACTGGAATTTAAGTGCGTGGGCGGATTATAGCAGAATAATTTTAAAAGTCACCTTTTTTAATAGGTTTTTCTATCTATTTCCATTATCTATTGATTTTATAACAATTCAGCTTAAATATATTTATACACTAATAAAAATTTGAAAACGTCTATGCTTTTAAAATTATTATTCATTTTATGGATCTTAGGATGCCTCAATATTGTCTATTACGGTTTCAACTTGATCCATTTCTTATAAAGAATGAACCACAGTATATCTTTACATATCCATTTACAGGTGTGCTGTTTAATTGCCTTATTTTCTCTATCTATTTTATCGCCAAAGGACTTTCTTTTTTATTGGGTTTTAATGAAAAGCATCCAATTTTAAATTATCTCATGTGCAGTTTAATTGTCATGGGACAATTTACTCTTGCTATTTTGTTTTCTATGCACGCCTCACCGTATTCGACTGCCTATCTCATCAATACAATGGTCTTGATTGCATTTCAATTACTTCTAATTCCGACACTTTTCCAAAAAAAAGAGTAGCAATTGCTACTCTTTTCTCAAAAGTCTACAAATTATTTTGCAGCTTCGCCCCAAGCTGGAACAACAGTCTGCATCAATGGTTTTAACAATTTAAGTGAACACGCCAACACTTGGCCATTATCAAATGAATCATTACCACCACGAGCATCAACCACAACGCCACCCGCTTCTTTAACAATCAATTCACCCGCAGCGATATCCCACGGTTTTAAACCTAGTTCAAAGAAACCATCAAAACGACCCGCAGCAACATATGCTAAATCTAAAGCAGCTGAGCCACCACGACGGATTTGCGCGCCAGATTTAGTCACTGCCAATAATGAAGCGAAGTGTTGCTCTGCATAAGAAACAATTTCACCATTACGTTTTGCACGGTACGGATGTCCTACTGCAAGAAAAGTGTTTTCAAGACTTTCTTTGACATTGGCACGAATACGACGTTGATTCATCACTGCACCACGACCGCGACTCGCAGAAAACAACTCATCACGTACTGGATCGTAGATCACTCCGTGTTGAGTTACACCTTTGTGTTGTACAGCAATAGAAATACAGAAATGTGGGAAACCGTTGATAAAGTTTTGCGTACCATCTAAAGGATCAATCACCCAGCACCAATCTGCATCGTGACCTTTACCTTCTTGCATACCAAACTCTTCACCATGGAAGCTGTGGTTTTTATAACTTTTACGGAGGGTATCAATTGTTAGTTCTTCCAAGTAACGATCTACACGCGTTACTGGACCATCAATGCCTTTTTCTTCAACTTGTAAATCGAGTTTATGACGATTTTGATGAGCCTTTAAAAGCTCTTGACCAACTGTTTGAGCTGCGCGCGCAGCCATAACCACCATAGGTTCCATTGAACACCCACAAATTTGAAGATTTTGACAAAGAATAATGCATAAAAGCCCGCATATTCTATCAAATATACGGGCTTTTAGGTAAAAAATGTTTACTAAAAATTATCTACGTATTTACAGATGCTTATGTGTCATAACCAAGCTTGTTCAATAGAAAGTAAAATTCCTTTGGCATCCAAACCACAGTCTGCAAGCATTTGTTGATGTGTTGCTTGATGTAAGAACTCATCTGGAAGCCCCAGATTTAAAATTGGTTTTACAATCTTCGCTTGCGCCAAGAACTCATTCACAGCACTACCGGCACCTGCCATCACTGCATGCTCTTCCACTGTCACAAAGAGTTGCGTACATGGCGCCAAATCTCGCAGTAATTGCTCATCCAATGGCTTCACAAAACGCATGTTCACCACACGCACCCCAACAGCTTGTTGATTGGCAAATTGCTCAGCTGCTTCGATTGAAGCTGCAACACGACTACCAAATGCAAGAACACTAATTTGCTGATCTGCGTTTGAATTAAACTCAGCAACAATCTCAGCCTTACCAATCTCTAAAGCTGTCATTTGTTGTTGTATTTCTACACCTAAACCGACACCACGCGGATATCTTACTGCCGTAGGTCCGTTAAAATGATAAGCGGTGTGTAGCATTTGACGGCATTCATTTTCATCTTTTGGTGCCATGATAACCATATTCGGGACAGTCCGCATAAACGCATAATCATATGCCCCAGCATGGGTTGGTCCATCTTCTCCAACGAGTCCTGCACGATCAATACCAAAGGTTACATCCAAATTTTGCAATGCAACATCGTGGATCAATTGATCATAGCCACGCTGCAAGAAAGTTGAATAAATCGCAACAACAGGTTTCAATCCTTCACATGCCATACCTGCTGCTAATGTCACTGCATGTTGTTCTGCAATTGCAACATCAAAAAAACGTTCAGGATATTGCTGGGCAAACTTAACCATACCCGACCCTTCACACATCGCAGGGGTAATAGCCAATAAGCGCTGATCTTGAGCTGCTTCATCACATAACCATTGTCCAAACACATCAGAATATTTTGGTGGTGCTTTCTTAACGGTTGTAGAGGTTACTGGTGCAATTTTAGTAATTGCATGATAAGTAATTGGATCAGCTTCAGCTGGCGCAAAACCTTTACCTTTTTTAGTATAAACGTGAACTAAACGTGGTCCTTTGCGTTTTTTCAATGCCTGAAAAACTTGCGTCAGTTGTTCAACATCATGACCATCGAATGGGCCAAAATAGTCAAAGCCAATCGCTTTAAATAAATTATCAGCAGCATCTGTTGCAGATTGATGCAAACGTGAATTATAAGTCCATTTTGGGTGGGGTTGAACATAGGCTTCGCCATGTTCATTGACATTAACAAGATGTCCTGTTTCCCAGATTGCAGCCAAATGTTTGGCAAAACCACCTGTACTACACGAAATAGACATGTCATTGTCATTTAACACAACAATTAAATCAGCATCATGAGCTACTGCATCATTCATGGCTTCAAATGCCATACCTGCAGTCATTGCACCATCACCAACGATCGCCACTACATCACATGGATCTTTTTGATAGCGACGCGCAAGCGCCATGCCCAAACCAGCTGAAATTGCAGTAGATGAGTGTCCTACACCAAAAGTATCAAACTCAGACTCGTCACGGGCTGGAAATGCAGCTAAACCGTTTTTTGTACGAATCGTCGTGATTTGCTCACGGCGACCTGTGAGTACTTTATGTGGATATGCTTGATGCCCTACATCCCAGACCAAACGATCTTGTGGCGTATTAAAGCAATAATGCAAAGCAACAGTAAGCTCAATCACGCCTAGATTTGCGCCAAAGTGACCACCGCTTTGCCCTGCTGCATACAAAATATATTGACGTAACTCATCCGCCACTTGTACGAGTTGGCTTTGCTCGAGCTGACGTAATTGTTGCGGATGATCAATTCCATCTAACAATGGCGTAACAGGGCGTTGAGTTGGAATTTCGGTATACAACATAGTGTGGCAAAGCCTTTTTAAGCCTGGCAAATCCGAAGCTGGGTTAAATGAGGGCAATCATACAATTAAATACGATCTACCTTCAATCAGCCGCATGTGCGAATGATGCAGCGCTGAACATTCTTTTACCAATCATTGGTGACTGGCTCGGTGATTATCCTGAATTATGTCACTGTTAATCAACCATTATTGTGTGGTTTGTATGAAAAAGAAAAACTCAATATAAAAAATCAGAAATTCCAATTCACTCAATCTTCACACATTAAGCTATACTTTCACTGTTTTAATCATAATAGTGAGCTCTCTGTGCCAATTGAATTTATTGCTACATCAAAGCTACCAACTGCTTTTGGTGACTTCAATATTTCCGTGTTCCAAGACCCAGAAACAGGTGAAGAGCATGTGGCGCTTTCTAAAGGCTTAGAAACTGCTCCCAATCAACCCGTACTGGTACGTATTCACTCTGAGTGTTTAACTGGTGACGCTTTTGCTTCATTAAAGTGTGATTGTGGACCTCAACTGCAAGCCACTCAACGCCTAATTAATGAGGCTGGACAAGGTGTAATTTTATATTTACGTCAAGAGGGTCGCGGGATTGGTTTGACCAATAAGATCCGTGCCTATGCCTTGCAAGATCAAGGTCATGATACCGTTGATGCAAACTTATTGTTAAATCTACCTGCTGATGCGCGTCGTTATGATATGTGCAGCATTATGCTCGATCATCTGCAAGTGAAAGAAGTAAAATTGCTGACGAACAATCCACTCAAACTAAAAGCACTCACTGATCTTGGAATTAATGTGGTCGAGCGCGTTCCGCTCACTGTAGGTCGTAATCCGTTCAATGAACATTATTTAAAGACCAAACGTGAGCGTATGGATCATCTTTATAAAAAAGATGACTTCTAAGTTTAAAGTCATACCGCTCATTCAATAAGAGTATCCATAAAAGTGAAATTATTAAGCATTTTCTTAGTAACAGGTCTCCTGTTACTAAGTGGTTGTACTAAAGCGCATGAGCATAACGATAACTCATCAAATAGAGTGATCGAGCAGCTACACCAATTTCAGAAACAAGATCATTTTGCTAGTGATGGTTATCTATATTTAGGCGTAGAAGATAAGAAACTAAAAGAATTATTAAACCAAAAAGTAGCCCAAACTGCTGAATCTTATATTCATCTCTATCAACATTCTAAACACCCCAGCAAAGAACAACGGCTTAAGGTTCTCTCTGAGGGCATCCATCAAATTAATCCTGATACTTTAGATACAGAAGATAGAGAACAAGTTGCTACGACTTTTGAACATTTTTTGGATATAACAGGTTTAGAGAGTTCAGAAGGTATTCTAAATACTTGGATGTATGGTGAAGAAATCAACAAATTGATCGAACAAAATAATCTTTCTCCCTAAACATAACCAGCAAGCACTAAACACTTAGTTGATAGCGAATTGATCTAAAAAGTAAATATTAAAACCAAATCCCTTACTTTTTTTATGGATTTATGTTTTGATGTAACTAATTCCTAGATCACCTTAAGAGGATCATCATGCAGCATCCAACTTCAGCTGATATTCAACGTGTTCGCGAGTTTTTACTCGATCTACAAGCACGTATTTGTGCAGGACTAGAGCAACAGGAACGTGCAGGCGACGGTACCGCTGAGTTTATCATTGATGATTGGCAGCGAACCGAAGGTGGCGGTGGTCGCTCACGGGTTTTGCAAAATGGTGAAGTCATTGAAAAAGGTGGGGTCATGTTCTCCCACATCAATATCAGTAAACTCCCCGCTTCGGCCACTGAACGCCACCCACAAATCGCTGGTGCAAAAGCACAAGCGTTGGGTGTATCACTTGTGATTCATCCTAAAAATCCGAATATTCCGACCTCACATGCCAATGTGCGTTTATTTGTCGCAGAGCCAGAAGGTCAAGATCCCGTGTGGTGGTTTGGGGGTGGTTTCGACTTAACCCCATTTTATCCAGATGATGAGGATGTTAAGAACTGGCATCAAACTGCCTATGACCTATGTCAACCTTTTGGCGAAAATGTCTATGCTGAACATAAACAATGGTGTGATGATTATTTCTATTTAAAGCATCGTGATGAACAGCGTGGCGTTGGTGGTTTATTCTTTGATGATTTGAATCAGTGGGATTTCGAAACTTGTTTCAAATATATACAGGACGTAGGGAATGGTTATTTAGAAGCAATCTTACCGATTTTTGAAAAGCATCGTGAACAGCCATATACCGAAGCACAGCGTGAGTTTCAGCTGTATCGTCGTGGTCGTTATGTTGAATATAATTTAGTTTATGACCGTGGCACTTTATTCGGCCTACAAACAGGTGGAAGGATTGAATCCATTCTCGTGAGTTTGCCGAATCTGGCGGGCTGGTCTTATCGTCCAGAGTGGGAAGCTGACTCCCCGGAAAAACGTCTTACCGATTATTATTTAAAGCCGAGAGATTGGTTAAATCTGCAAAAATAACAAGTAGCAATCCCTAATCGTATATTAGGGATTTTTTTGAATATTAAAAAATAGACACTACTCCCCAATAAAATGTACAATAAAATGTACAATAAGAAGAGGGTTTAAAATGTCACATATCTCATTTACACATGCCCGAGCCAATCTGGCTAAATTAATTCAGCAAAGCCAACAAGGCCAAAGAACCTTTATTGCCCAACACGGTCGCACTTCTGCAGTTCTTCTTTCTTATTCTGAATATCAAAAATTACAAAGTGAGCCAGAAAACTTTATGCAGGCTTGGGAAAACTGGCACCAACAAGCACTTCAAGAATTAAATACCGAAAATACTGAATTTAATCCTGAGCGAGACTCAAGCCAAGGACGTGAATTTTCATGGTAAGTCAGATCAGCTATTTACTTGATACTAATATTATTTCTGAATTAGCCAAATCTCAACCGGACTCAGCCGTGTTACAACAGTTTTATCATGCTCAACATGAAATTGCGATTTCGAGCATTGTCTGGCATGAATTACGGTTTGGCTGGCTCAAAATGCCTGATGGACAACGCAAGCGACTCATTACCAAATTTTTACATGATGTGGTGAGTTTAATTCCTATTCTGGATTATGATGCACAAGCCGCTAAAATTCATGCAGAAATTAGAATACAAACTCAAAAAAATGGAAATAATATTCCTTTTGTTGATGGACAGATTGCAGCCATCGCAATGGCTAAAGGCTTGACACTGGTCACTCGAAATACGAAAGACTTTCAAGCCATAGAGGGGTTACGACAGATCAATTGGTTTGCCGATTCCTTATGACCAAGAAACATTAGCACTTGATCCTCTTCCTGATATTGGTGAATCACTCATGACCAAACAATTTGCTGTAATTGGAAATCCAATCGAACAATCTCGCTCACCAGAATTGCATCATGCTTTTGCAGCAAAAACAGGTGTTGATTTAAATTATAAAAAAATCCTTGCTCCACTAGATGGTTTCGAATCCGCAGTCAAAGCGTTCTTTAATCAAAATGGTATAGGTATGAATGTCACTGTGCCATTTAAAGAGCAAGCTTTTGCGCTATGCGATCAATTGACTGAACGCGCCAAGATTGCCAAAGCCGTAAATACTTTATGGATGCAAGATGGCAAACTATATGGCGACAATACGGATGGACAAGGCCTGGTTGCAGCGATTCAATCCTTAGGTTGGAATCTTGAGAATAGCCGCATTCTCATTTTAGGTGCAGGTGGCGCAACACGTGGCGTAATTTATCCACTGGTTCAAGCTGGCGCAAAACACATCGTGATCGCCAACCGTACTTTAGCCCGTGCAGAACAATTGGTTGAGGATTTAAAAGATGCTGTACCAAATGCAGTACTTCAGGCTATCAGCCTAGAACAGCTCACTGGCGAATTTGATATCGTAATTAACGCAACATCGGCAAGCTTAACAGGCGATGCGTTACAACTCCCCGAAAGCCTTGTGTTCCACCATGCTTATGAAATGGCCTATGGCAAACCGTCAAGTTTTCTAGATCAAGCCCAAGCCCGCCAAGTTCCAGCGACAGATGGTTTTGGTATGCTGGTTGGGCAAGCAATAGAAGCTTTTTATATTTGGAATAAGGTTAAGCCTGAATTAAAAGATTTTTTGTAAATCCAATAAAAGAACCTGCATGATGCAGGTTCTTTTTAGGTCTGAGTATTATTTAACCATTAACATCTTTTGATAAACATCTTTAAAGATTTCATAATCAATAAACTCTTCATGTTCAACCTTTAAATTTTGAATCGTCTTCAAGGTCAATTTGTTATGACGTGCGGCGACATAAACTTGCCCTAGAATATTTGCCGTCTGCTCTAGTAAGACTTTTTCCTCACTTGAAGCACCATTCTCACGTTCAAATTGAACTTGGTACTGCTTAGCAAATAGCTGCTGTGGCTGTTTATACTGTCCTTGCAATTTTTTCCATGCTTGGCGATCTTGATCGCTATGCATTGCATCGCTCACGATACGATTCACAGACTCACCCAAACGGTAATCGAATTGTTCATCATCTTCTAAATGATGTTTTTTCTGTAAGGCTTCGATTGTTTTGAGTGCTGTGCCTTTGGGATTATAGACGTCTTCACTAGAATACCAATACGCATAAACACTTGCTATTTCTTGCAACTCTTGAGTGGAGTAGCGTTGGACCATCTGTGGTGAGCTTTCAGTTAATTTAGCAATAAATACGGCTTTATACGTTTGCTCATAAGAGCGTGTTGCATCATACCGTTGTGCTGCAATCACTTTGAGTTGATCATCTAAAGAAAGGGTATAAGGTTCGGCTGCACGCTCGACAATTCCCGACTGCCCCATTTTTTCAGAGAAACGCCCTATCGCTTGCTCAAACATCGATCCTTTACTTACTTCTGACCATGACTTTGCACGTTTTAATTGTGCTCGATCAATCGGCGTGCCTTTCCCATAATTTAAAACTTGCATATCCGCTTTAATGTTCACACGCGATCGCAATTCTGGGGAAGTGTAATTTAAATCATAGTCATAGTTAATCGCACGCCCTTTTTCATCCAAACTAATATCCATGATCAATGGATTGCGTTTATTAGTCGCTGGCAAGGCTTGATTGATTTCAGTCTGATGCTTCATCCAAAGTGCTTTGAACGCATGATCGTCAATAAACTGAGCTTGGTTATAGACAGAGAATAACTCTTCTAATGCACTTAATTTCGCGATATAAGAAATTAAACTTGAGGTACTAGACTGTGTTGGATTGAACACATCAATACCATACATACTTTGGCAAAATTGTGCATTGCCATAGGTAATTTTAGGATTTGATGATAAAGAGTCACATTGCTCACGACTTAAACCACTTTCATCAGCAGCATCCATATCCGATTCGGAACCATAGCCGCTTTCTGCGGCATGATCCTCACCATCACTTTCCCATGCAGCTGCTTGGCTTGATTCCGCCGCGGCCATGGCTTCTAAAGCGGCAACAGTTGCGTCATCAGAAGCAGAACCATAGACATCATCTTCAACACCAAAATGTTGATTCACCAATCGATAGAGCTGCTGGCTCACCACACTGGCATCATTCGATGAAGTTTTGGCATTTTTAGAAGATACTGTTTTAGTCTTAGTTTGAGCATCAACTTCATCTGCAATTAGTTTTTCTAAGCTTTGTTCATTGATATTTAAAATGCTTTGCATTAAATATTTTTCATTAACCTTGCCATATAGCGTCGATTGTAAGATCGCTTCTTCAATAGTGGTTTTTAAGCGAATTTTTTCAACGACGCCTGCTGCACGCTCTTTAGATGACACAGGTAAGGTATGTATATTTTGCGGATCAGCTAAACGATAAAACACGCCACTTGAAGCTTTTAGATACTCAACAAACTTCTTGTAATCAACTTGTTTGATCAAACCTTGATATTTAGAAAAATCGAAATAGGCTAAATTATTCTGATTTTCTTTATTCACCAAATACGGCATTAAGCCAAAGTAATTGACATAAAACTTATGGTCGTTTAAATCCAGCACCATAGGCAATTTGGCTTGTACCAATAGCGTCGGTTTCTCATAACGCGCTGTCAGATTAAATGATCCCATTTTTTGACGATAATGCACTGAACCATCGTATTCAAATTGCATATCATTCAAAATCGTTGCCATTCCTTGGATCACTTTATCCACTTTGGCTTGACCATACGAACGATTATCTTGTGCCAATACATCATATAACGCTTGTTTTTGTTGCTGATTCAACTTGACTTTTTGCTCACGCAAATATTGATCAACTTTTTGCTTCACCCCAGTATCTAGCGTTGCTTTGGTTTTTGAATTGGTTGATTGATCACCATCTTGCTCAACCTGGATATTAAACTTTCCTCGATAATCATAACTTGGATATTCATACATCGCATTGATGCTATTAATCGCTTTTTGATCCAACCCCACCTGAGCATTATTGGTTTTAATGACATGCTGAGAACAAGCTGACAGACTCAGTCCCAACAAACATAAAGTTAAATATTTTAAACGCATAGTTTTACCAATCACCCTTATATCATTATATTTTCAATAAAAAACCGACCTATTCTCATTGTAAACTTACGTTTAAAAATCAAATAAAAAAAGGACTCACTCACGAATTAAAGCCTTACAAAATTCGCTTTTCTGACATTTTTTTCTACTGGGCTTATCAATGTATTTTGATTACCATTGTGAATAATCTAAATTATCGAAACAGATAATCCAAAATGATTCAAATACAGGATTAAGATTATGCCAGCATATAAAGCCCCGCTCCGTGATGTTCGTTTCTTAATGAACGAAATGTTAGATTATCCAGCACATTACCAAACTTTGACAAGTGGTCAAAACGCGGATGCTGAAACTGTAGATATGATTTTGGAAGGTGCAGCAGATTATTGCGAAAATGTACTTTCTCCACTAAACCAATCTGGTGATGAAGAAGGTTGCACATTCAACAACGGTGAAGTGACTACGCCTAAAGGCTTTAAAGAAGCGTATGACCAGTTTGTAATGGGTGGATGGCAAGGTCTTTCTTATCCTGAAGAGTTTGGTGGTCAAGGCTTACCAATGTCTCTAAACCTCATCAAGTCTGAAATGATGGGTACTGCTAACTGGTCATTCACCATGTACCCTGGTTTAAGTACAGGTTGTATGAACACCATCATGCAGTTCGGTACGGATGAGCAAAAAAATACGTATATGCCTAAACTCGTTGAAGGCACTTGGTCTGGCACAATGTGCTTAACTGAGCCTCAATGTGGTACTGACTTAGGTCAAGTAAAAACTAAAGCAGAACCTGCTGCTGACGGTACTTATAAAATCTCTGGTACAAAAATCTTCATCTCTGCAGGTGAACACGATTTAACAGAGAACATCATCCATATCGTACTTGCTCGTCTTCCAGATGCACCTGCTGGTACTCGTGGTATCTCTTTATTCATCGTACCTAAGTTCATCCCGACTGCCGATGGTGGCGTAGGCGAGCGCAACACGGTTTCTTGTGGTTCGATCGAGCACAAGATGGGGATTAAAGCCTCAGCAACAGCAGTATTGAACTTTGATAACGCAACTGGTTACTTAATCGGTGAAATCAACAAAGGTTTACATGCAATGTTTACCTTTATGAACACTGCACGTATTGGTACAGCTGTTCAAGGTATCGCACACGCTGAACTTTCTTTCCAAGGTGCTTTACCTTATGCGAAAGACCGCATGTCTATGCGTGCACTTTCTGGTAAGAAAGAGCCAGAGCGCGTTGCTGATGCAATCATTCACCACGCAGACGTTCGTCGCATGCTTTTAACTCAAAAAGCTGTAGCTGAAGGCGGTCGTGCCATGATTTATCATGCTGCAAAACTTGCTGATAAAATGACGGATGCTCTTGTAAACGGCGACCAAGCAGCTTACGAAGCATACGATGACAAATTAGGTTTCTATACACCGATTCTTAAAGGTTTCTTGACTGAACTCGGTTTAGAAGCAGCGAATCACGGTATGCAAGTTTACGGCGGTCATGGTTACATCCGTGAATGGGGTATGGAACAAATCGCACGTGATGCGCGTATCTCTACACTGTACGAAGGCACAACGGGTATTCAAGCACTTGACTTAATTGGTCGTAAAGTTCTTTTAAGCTCAAAAGGTAAAGTTGTTCGTGACTATACTGCTGAAATCTTAAAATTCTGTGCTACACATGCTCGCAACAAGTATCTACGCCGCTTCGCTTGGGACTTAACTAAGCTTTGTGCACAATGGAACACATTGACTGTTCGCATCATGCTTGCTGCACGTAAAGACCGTGACATCGTATCTTCTGCTTCTGTAGATTTCTTGATGTTCTCTGGTTATGTCATGATGGCTTACTTCTGGGCTCAACAAGCTGTAATCGCTTTTGAAAAATTAGAAGCTGGTAACGGTATTGAAACACCTGAGTTCTATAAAGCAAAAATCAAAGTTGCAGATTTCTACTTTGATCGTTTGTTGCCACGTGCTCAAGGTCATGCAGAGTCGATGGTTACTCCGTCTCGCACCTTGACTTCTCTAGCACCAGAACATTTCAGCTTCGATTATTAATTCAATCTAAACTGATAAATAAAAAGAGCGCTTTAAAGCGCTCTTTTTTACTTTAACCGACTCGTTTAAAAACATACGCTTTTTTCGGGAATGGGTACTCTTTAAAGAATGCTTGATTCTCTCCGTTATTTGCATGCCATAACTTATCTAAATCTAAGACCAGATCTCTATCTTGATTGATCTGATAATACAGACTGATATTGGCAGCATCACAACGCACCATAATTTCATTCTGTGCTTCATGCGCATACCATTGCACTTGATTACACATTTGCTCTATTTTCGTCACATTGCGTGAAGGATCTACCCCTAAACGGCCAAAACTGGTATTGGTCCAATACACAGAACCATCTTCAAGCAGATTGAGAATATACTCCGCCTCATTTTCATGATTGACACAACCCGCAAAAGGATCAGTACATGGGATACGAGCATGGTAACGTCCCACATACGCCAAACTCGCTTCTGAGGGCTGAGTCAAATTACGCACTGGAGTTCCTGAATAAGGCAATGATGCTTGCCCTGCAACTTTCGTTAGGGACATTCCTTCAGCGACCACTGACTGCTCATCTGCCTCATGGCTTGGTTGTGTCTGGGCTTGCTGGGTTGACTCTGGGTGCTGACGATCACAAGCACTTAAACCCAAAACCAAAAGGATTCCTACGCTAAAATGCGGGAAGGACAACCGGAACTGCATATCCACAAATCTCTAACATCAACAACATGGCTATCGCACATTACACTTAGATCTTTGATAAACGATAAGTGTATTAATTACATCAGAGTACTGGCTTATTGAATGTTCATTCAACCAATACTGCGGCAAAGCGATAGGACTGTAGCACAAGGGACAAAGCGACCTGCTTTAAGTCGGTGCATTTTAGGCGATACTGTTGGTTTTTCCAGCAAGAAATTACACATCGTAACTAATTTATCTCTTATTTAAACTTTAAATCACCTGAATAGCCCCTATCTCATAATTATCAGTAATTCACAAAGCTATTGTTTATTTTTTACTGAGGTTTCATTTAGTTAAGGAGAAGAAATCGATGACCAATTCTGGTTTATATCGCTCAAACCAAAAAAGCATGATCGCAGGTGTAATGGGCGGTATTGCTGAACGATTTGGTTGGAATGCAAATTTACTACGCCTGATCTTTGTTGTGATCTCGATTATGAGTGCAGCGTTTCCTGGGATTTTGGTTTACCTCATTTTATGGTTGGTTATTCCTAAAAAGCAGGATACCCAAACTGCACAGGTACAAGGTTATCAACAACCTGTAAAAACGATTTATGAAGAGAAAAATATAAACCGCTAATCTTCCCCTTACCTTTTGGTCGCTACGGTTGAGTTCACCCCTAATACAACCGTAGCTTTTTTTAGTCAAAATTTATTGGCTTAACTGCTGTTGCAAAGCAGCAATCATATCTGCACGGCTGATCATCCCGATCAAGCACTGTTCTTCAACCACAGGAATATAATTAAATGATTTCTCTACAAAGTAAGGGAGTAAATCCTGAATCGGTTGTCGTGGATCCACCGTAACTACTCGACGATGCATAATTTGTTTGACGTAATGCTGCCAAGAGTTTCGCGGATCTGTGGCATTTTTAAACCACTCGACTACTTCATATAAAGCAAGTGTCCCGACTAAGTGATTCTGATTATTTACAACTGGCAAACTCATCAAATTCACTGCCTTAAATTTATCTAAGGCTTGATGAATATCATCATCTTCATGCAACTTAATCACATCTTTACTCATAATATCCTGACAGACAAAATCAAGATGCAATCGCCCTTGTGCACGTTCTTGTGCATCCAAAATAATTTTTTCTAAGTCATATTGACTAATATCGAGCAACTCCGTGTGTTGCTCTAGCGCATATTCAATATCTTTTGGTTGAATAGAAACCTTTTGAGTTGGCGTTGGATCCTTAGAACGTGCATTGACATGTGCGGTCATTGGATAATGACGCCCAATCACACGATTAAACAAAACGGCAAAGAGCAATAATATAACCGTGTTGAGCAATACAGGATAAAGAATGAAATAAAAACCTAAACGATGAACAGCCTCCCCTCCCAATACCGCTGTAATTGCCACAGCACCACTCGGCGGATGCAAAGAATCAGTCGTCATCATCACAAATATTGCCAGTCCCACAGCAACACTGAAAGCAGTGGTTAAATCAGGCAGTAACTCAACACATGCCACCCCAATAAAGGCTGCCAGCGTATTGCCGATAATGACATTCCAAGGTTGTGCCAAAGGGCTACTTGGTAAAGCAAATAATAAAACAGATGAGGCTCCCATAGGCGCAATATACCAAGCATTCATACCGTCTAAAACATGCCAGCTTAACAAAGAGGAAATTGCCAAACCGCATAAGGCGCCAATTGCTGAAAGGAGACGCTCTCTTATCGGTAGAACTTTGTAGTTTGGTTTAAGCAAATTTAGCCAGTCTGATCGGGTCGAGCTCACAATGCACCTTGCTGGAAGCATATCATTATCATCAATCGCACAATTATATGTTGAATTATGAGAAAGATGCATTTAGGTTACACCTTAAAAACATAGGCTCCCCCCTCCGTAAGCGTTTAATATTGCAGCACTTAAGTAAAGATTAGACTAAAGTCTAATCCAGAACAAAACATGATTTATTATTAAAAAACAATAAATTAAAATTAAACATCGTTTTATAAGTGAAATAAATATCTCTCATTTTTTTATCAAAAAACTAAATATCCATTTGTGTTTAAATACAATAAAATTCAAACGTTCAAAAACTGGACAGCATAATCTTTGAAATTCATCTTTCAAAGACAGGACGATGCTTAAAAACATAAGGGATTGATTAAAAAGGTTTAATTTTAAATTTTATCTGCATAATGGGCTTATTCCACCCATAAATGATCATTTTTTTCTAATCCAATCCCTGTGTTAGCAACAAAAATTTAATCTCAACATCTATGAGATGAGTTGGGTAAATCACACAACTCTTTGAAAGATTTTACATGGATGATCGAAGTTAGTATTTACGATATATTTGCGAGCAATACAGTTATTCTGCCAAATGTAGCTTTGTGGCAAATAACAACACAAATAAGGATATTGTATGAATGTTCCTCACTTAGAAACACCAACCAATGCAATGCCGAAAGGTGTACTACGCGGTTGGGTGATTATTGCGATTGCAGCCCTGCTGTCATTCGGTTTATATGAAATTCTCCCTTTTGAGCAAAATGCCAACAAAGGTTTAAGTTTATTATTCTTTATTGGTGTTTTATGGCTCACCGAAGCAATCCACATCACCATTACAGCACTGCTGGTTCCTGTACTCGCTGTACTCATCGGAATGCCAAGTGTGGGTAGTAATGATGAAGTCAGTCCAATCACGACAACTAAAGCACTAAGTACTTTCGCCGATCCGATTATTTTCATATTTTTTGGCGGTTTTGCTTTAGCAACAGCCTTACATGTGCAAAAGCTTGATCGAAAAATCGCGATGTGGGTGATTGCCTTATCACGAGGGCATTTAGGTTTAGCGGTCTTGGCGATCTGTATTGTGACTGCATTTTTATCAATGTGGATTTCTAACACCGCAACCGCAGCGATGATGCTCCCACTTGCATTGGGTTTATTAACGCATTTGGATGTTGCCAAAGAACGTAAAACTTTCGTCTTTATTCTACTAGGTATTGCGTATTCAGCCAATATTGGCGGTTTAGGGACGTTGGTTGGCTCACCACCAAACGCCATTGCAGCAAAAGCTTTAGGTTACGATTTCGCAGACTGGATGAAAATCGGTTTACCGCTGATGTTATTAATTTTCCCAGCCATGCTCGTCAGTTTGTATTTCATTTTGCGCCCTAAATTAAATCACAGAGTTGAATTTAAAGCTGAATCGATTCCTTGGAACCGCGACCGTCTACTGACCATGATTTTATTTATTGTCACTGCAATCGGCTGGATTTTTGGCAAAAGTGTAAGTGAGAAATTCGGAATCAGCCAACCAGATACATGGGTCGCTCTGAGCGCTGCGTGTATGGTGGTGATATTAGGTATTGCCACATGGAAAGATATTTCAGATAACACCGATTGGGGTGTACTCATGTTATTCGGTGGTGGTCTAACGTTAAGTGCGGTTTTAAAAGATTCAGGTTCTTCGTTAGTCCTTGGTCAAACGCTGGCAAATGCTTTCGGCGATGCATCTCCGTTCGTTGTCATCGTTGTTGTTGCCGCCTTTATTATTTTCTTAACCGAGTTGACCAGTAATACTGCATCAGCAGCTTTACTAGTTCCTGTGTTTGCTGCAATCGCTGCACAGATGGGGTTACCAAAAGAAATTCTTGTGATTGTGATTGGTATCGGTGCGTCATGTGCCTTTATGCTTCCTGTTGCAACGCCACCAAATGCTATTGTATTTGGTACTGGACATATTCAACAAAGTGAAATGATGAAAGTCGGCTTTATGTTGAATATATTATGCGTGGCGGTTGTATCGATCTTTATCTATCTTTTCTTCCTCTAATTTTGAGGCATAAAGATCTATCGATTTGAAAAAGTCCAAATAAAAAAACGGCCCGCAATGCGGGCTGTTTTTTTAACAAATGAATTAATTCGTTTTTGCAACACCCAACCAAGTAAAGGTGTTTGGCACATCATTTAATTGAATGGTTTGTTTGATTTTCAAGTTTTTCAAATCAAGTTCAATAATGGTTTTTGCTTCAGTGTTATTGATAAAAATGGTATCCGAAGCAGCATTGACCACTAAACGACTTTTAGAAAGCTCAGTACCAACAACATTGTTAATCGCCTGAATTTGACCTAATCGTTGCCAAGTTTGCGTATCAATCACATGCACAGTTCCCATACTATCTAAAATCGCGAGATAACGCCCAGTTGCATCAAAGCTTTGCTGTAAGCGTCGAACAGCCGTTGTCCCATCCAACTCTTTTGCATCTGCTGACCAATTTAAACTGGTTGCATTTAATTTTTCAGGATCAACAATAAATAAAGCATGTGTACCTGATGCAAAAGCGGCAAACTGATTGATTTTTTCATGCCCTGCAATGGTAGAAATTCGTTGGTCAATAAAAACCTTTTTATCTACAAATTTATCTTTGTTTTGTTCGACGACCAAAACACCATCTTCACAGCCAAATGCAGCATATTTAGCAATCGAGGCTGCCCCGTGTAAACGATTACATGGATTGGTTAAAGTCTGCTCTTCATGGAAATGATCACCATGAATATGATAGCTTTTGACTATGCTTAATGTGCTCGCATCTGTCGGCATATAAGTACTTAACACATACTCGCCACGTGGTTCAGCAACACCATGATGTCCTTTCGGTAGTTTTTGAGTCGCAATACTTTTTTGTGCAATCATACTATCTGTAAACACTTCAAACTTAGACACCTCCGAAGCACTACCATCATAGAACAATGCTGCCGTACCATTGAAACTACGATAATGGGCAGGTGTCGTACCACTCAATTGGAACGTTAAGATATTAGGTGTATTGATTTTGAGTTGGTTGCTTTGCGTAAAGACACCACCATCAGCAAATTGCACCACCCCATTATTACGGCTCAACATCACTGCATAACGTAATTGAGGGCTGCTATACATCGCTGAAGGCATGTAATTTAATGCTTTGGTATCAATCACTTTCTGATCTTTAAGATCATAGACCGATAACGAAGGACGCTCTGTATCCGCATTGGCAATCGCTAGACGACCTTCATGACTTTGAGCTGGCTGTTCAGGCTTTTGTGTATTTGATGATGAGCTAGATGAGTTACTGCTCCCCCCACATGCTGACAACAACACACTGCTGAATAAAACACTTAGTAGATAAGTTTGTTTTAACCTATTCATGCTTATTTTTCCTGTTGGACTGATTTGTATTAATTTTGAAACGTTATAACATAACATTTACTTAAAATTAATGCTTCCTTTTATTTTTTTCAGTCTTCACAAAGCCTATTCCTTAAAATCAAACTCTAAGGAGCTGTATTAT
Organism: Acinetobacter sp. ATCC 27244; assembly: GCF_000156555.1. NCBI lineage: Bacteria > Pseudomonadati > Pseudomonadota > Gammaproteobacteria > Moraxellales > Moraxellaceae > Acinetobacter > Acinetobacter sp. ATCC 27244. The sequence continues at coordinate 216,750 of NZ_GG665950.1, read as the reverse complement.
TTAATAAAATCCTTTAGATAATTTTTTCGTTGAGATAACGCCAATAACGTTTTGGTAAATACTGCACATGCAATTTCACATTCTGACGCTCTTTAATATTGATACTATTAAAATAATCTTTCCAAAGCTGATCATATAATTCTTCGTGTTCATCTAATTCTAATTGGAAATTTTGACTGGCACCATTTTCGATATTACGGTCAATCTGATGGGCTTCTAAAGAGACTTCATGGATCTCGTGTAAGTCATAATACAATCCATATTTGCGTTGTTCGTCATAAATCAACCAACGTTGATCTTGATAACGACGTTTAAAATGCGGTTGAATCAAAGGCAATACATTAAAATCAGGACGTACCAAACTTAAAAACAATCCATCTGTGGTTTTCTTAAAACGCACAAAAGCTTCCATGCGATGCTTTTCACGTCCCACCTTTTTGGTCCATTGTGAAATCGCCAAAACACTGGGATGCGAATAATTCTTCTCAACTGAATGTTGATGCCGAAAGACATAGATACTGTAATTAAATAAATGCTGATAGGCATCCAAGGATTCTGATAAATAGGCAAAATAAAATTGTCTCAAAGATGAATACGACAATTTCTGCTGTAAGGCTGACCAAACACGTGCTGCATGTTGCTCATGATTTGGAATTTCAACCACCGTCGCGAATAAGCCATGCTGTGCACCTTGGTTTAAACAGAGTTGCACGTGGAATTCTTTAAATTGGAACGCACGAAATACGCAGTTGAGCAAACCGACCATTGAACCATCAAAGTAATAATAAACCACAGCATCACTGAGCATATTTAGAATCCTAAACTCAGCTGTGGTGACAGTTGTTTCACGTATTTAGATGAACCCTGCGTTAATATTTGCTGACGAATATCAGTCGTAGAAAGTTCTTTTTGAAACCGTGGACTATCTTCACAACGAATAAAAAACTTAGCACGTGAATACGCCACACCGAGTTGTTTCAACAAATCAATATGCACCTTTCCAAAACGTCGTGCTTGTACGATTTTCTTGGCTGATTTCACTCCGATGCCGGGTACACGAAGGATCATGCGATAGTCAGCACGATTTAAATCCACTGGAAACTGCTCAGGATGACGCAACGCCCAACTCAGTTTTGGGTCTACATCTAAATCAAGATGTGGGTGTTTTTCATTGACGATTTCATTGACTTCAAAACCATAAAAACGCATCAACCAATCACTTTGATAAAGACGATTTTCACGTAACAAAGGTGGTGCTGAACCGACAGCAGGAAGATAATTATTTTCTGTGTTGATTGGAATATAACCTGAGAAATACACCCGTTTCAGTTTAAATTCCTTGTAATGTCGATCTGCCATTACAAGTACGTCTTGATCAGTTTCCTGATGTGCGCCCACCACCATTTGTGTGGTCTGCCCTGCGGGTACATATTTCGGCACATGCTTGATAATTTGACGTTCATCTTTGAGTTGGATCAGTCGATCTCGAACTAGACCTAAATCTTTTTGTACTTCTTGATGTGATTTTTCAGGGGCAAATGCTTTTAATCCGATCTCAGTGGGCATTTCTAAATTGATGCTCATACGATCCGCATAAAGCCCTGCTTCATGAATCAGTTCAGGCGATGCTCCGGGAATGGTTTTAAGATGAATATAACCATTAAAATTTTCTTCTAGACGTAGTTTTTTCACCACTTGAAGCATCCGCTCCATCGTATGGTCTGCGGATTTAAAAATACCTGAGCTAAGGAATAATCCCTCTATATAATTACGACGATAAAAATTAATGGTCAGATCAACCACTTCTTGTACGGTAAATGCTGCGCGTTTGACATCATTAGAACGGCGTGACACACAATAAGCACAGTCGAAAATACAGACATTACTGAACAGGATTTTAAGTAATGAAACACAACGACCATCTTCAGTATAGCTATGGCAAATCCCTGACCGACTGGCATCACCTAGGCCCTTGTCTTTATTTTTACGGTCACTGCCACTGGATGAACAGGACACGTCATATTTGGCAGCGTCCGCAAGAATTTGCAATTTTTCACGAATGCGATCAGACATTTCAAACGACCTGATGAGAACAGAGAATATCGTTTAAAAATTAGCATTTTCATATTGTGAAATTAAGAGCAAGGGAGATGCAATGCGTCATGAGGTGACGTATAGTTGATTAGTTAAATATTAGCGACAACCAATTTTCCTAACCCTTTCATTTAGATAAAACAATGATCCTGAGTTTTTATAAATTACTTACCCAACGGCTTGATGTCAGTAAAGATCAAATTTGGCGTTGTTTGATTCAAACTCCGTTCTATGCTGGTATTCCAATATTTTTTATATTGTCCATTTTTTTCGCACCTAACGATTACTTTTCTATAGAAATATTGAACGTATTCTACGAAATGTTCCTTGCCATCCTTTGTATTGTATTGATCTACTTCATCTTAGTTTTCCTTCCAACCTATTTAGTTCAAGTTTTATTGAAAAAATATAACGTCCTCAATTTCTTTTCGATTATTGCGTATGCAGTCTTATTTACCGCTATTGTCCCTAACCTAATTATGATTTTAAATACTGCTCAGATTAATATTATCCCATTCGGTTTTTTTCTTATTTTCTGTTTCTTCTCACTCACATTTGCCCTGACCAACTGGATTTTATTACTTAGAATAACAAATAAATCTAAAACCTGTTCAAAGCTTAAATTCACTAACTAGCCTTTGCCACTCACCATCAAAATCCTTATACTTAACCACAATTTTTGTTTGATTCCAGTGGATGCACCATGAGTCGTGCTATATCGCATATTGATACATTTCAGGGCTTAATTCTTGCCCTACAAAACTATTGGGCGGAGCAAGGCTGCGTCGTATTACAACCATATGATATGGAAATGGGTGCAGGGACATTCCACACTGCAACTTTCTTACGTGCATTAGGTCCAGAAACTTGGAACGCGGCATATGTTCAACCTTCACGTCGTCCAAAAGATGGTCGTTATGGTGAGAACCCAAACCGCTTACAACACTATTATCAGTTCCAAGTGGTACTTAAGCCGAATCCAGATAATATCCAACAGCTTTATCTTGATTCGTTAAAAGCGATCGGCATCGATACCCTGACTCACGATATTCGCTTCGTAGAAGACAACTGGGAATCTCCAACTCTTGGTGCTTGGGGCTTAGGTTGGGAAGTTTGGCTCAATGGTATGGAAGTGACTCAGTTCACTTACTTCCAGCAAGTCGGTGGTGTTGAATGCTACCCTGTTACTGGTGAAATCACATACGGTTTAGAACGTCTTGCGATGTACCTTCAAGGTGTAGACTCAGTTTACGATCTTGTTTGGACCAAAGGTCAGTTCGGCACAGTGACTTATGGTGATGTATTCCATCAAAATGAAGTGGAACAATCGACCTATAACTTCGAATATGCGCCAGTCGATAAATTATTTGAATTATTCGATTTCTATGAAGCTGAAGCAGCTCGTTTAATGGAAGCTGAACTTCCACTTCCTGCTTATGAGCAAGTGATTAAAGCATCGCATAGCTTTAACTTATTAGATGCGCGTGGTGCGATTTCTGTAACTGAGCGTCAACGTTATATTTTACGTGTTCGTACCTTAGCACGTTCAATTGCGCAAAGTTATGTGGCTGCACGTGCGAAACTCGGTTTCCCAATGGCAGAACCTCATTTACGTGATGAAGTATTAGCGCAGTTAAAAGCACAAGTTGAAGCAGAAGCAGCCCAAGCTGAAAAAGCGAAGGAGAATAAATAATGACAAAGCATACTGTTTTATTCGAACTTGGCTGTGAAGAACTTCCACCAAAAAGCTTAAAAACTTTACGTGATGCTTTAAAAGCTGAAACGGAAAAAGGCTTAAAAGATGCAGGCTTAAATTTTGCTGCAATCGAAGCTTATGCCGCACCACGTCGTTTGGCATTAAAAATTGTTGATATTGATGCTGCTCAAGCAGACACACAAAAACGTTTTGACGGCCCTGCTGTTCAAGCCGCTTATGATGCAGAGGGCAAACCAACTAAAGCACTTGAAGGCTTTATGCGTGGTCAAGGCATTACGGTTGATCAGCTTTCGACGTTCCAAGCAGGTAAAGTTGAAAAAGTTTGCTTTTTGAAAGATGTGAAAGGTCAAAGCCTTGATGCTTTACTGCCACAAATTTTACAAACTGCGCTAGACAACTTACCTATCGCAAAACGTATGCGTTCTGCTGCAAGTCGTACTGAATTCGTGCGTCCAGTAAAATGGGTGGTATTGCTGAAAGATGATCAAGTAGTTGAAGCAAGCATTCAAGATCATAAAGCAGGTAACGTGACTTATGGTCACCGTTTCCATGCGCCTGAAGCAGTGACTTTAGCGCATGCAAATGACTACCTTGCTGCTTTAGAAAAAGCTTATGTCGTTGCGAATTTTGAAAAGCGTCAAGCAACCATTCAAGATCAAGTGAAAAAGTTAGCTGATGAAGTTAATGCAACTGCGATTGTCCCAGCAGATTTGCTCGATGAAGTGACTAGCTTGGTTGAATGGCCAGTTGCTTTACGTGCGACTTTTGAAGAGCGCTATTTAGCGGTTCCTCAAGAAGCTTTGATTACCACGATGCAGGACAACCAAAAGTATTTCTGTTTGATCAATGCTGAAGGTAAATTACAGCCTTACTTCATTACCATTTCAAATATTGAGTCGAAAGATCCGATTCAAATTATTGAAGGGAATGAGAAAGTTGTACGCCCTCGTTTGTCCGATGCAGAATTCTTCTTCTTACAAGATCAAAAGCAACCGCTTGCATCTCGTAAAGAAAAACTCGCGAATATGGTATTCCAAGCGCAATTGGGTACGCTTTGGAACAAATCAGAACGTATTGCGAAATTAGCCGTTGCCTTGTCACCGATTACAGGTGCAAATGCAGCCGATGCTGAAAAAGCAGCGTTACTGGCTAAATGTGATTTGACCTCTGAACTTGTGGGTGAATTCCCTGAACTTCAAGGGATTGCAGGCACGTATTATGCTCGCCTTGAAGGTGAGAATCATGAAGTTGCTGAAGCTTTAGGTGAACAATACTTACCTAAGTTTGCGGGTGACGTATTACCACAAACCAAGACGGGTACAACCATTGCGCTTGCAGATCGTTTAGATACGCTGGTTGGTATTTTTGGTATTGGTCAAGCGCCAACAGGTTCTAAAGATCCATTTGCATTACGTCGTTCTGCAATCGGTATCTTACGTTTGATCATTGAAAATATTCTTGATGTGACGATTGAAGAATTGGTGAACTTTGCGCTTCAAGGTTATGGTGATGTAGTTAAAGATCATGACAAGACACGTGCGGATGCCGTTGCGTTCCTTGAAGGTCGTTACCGTGCTAAATATGAAGATCAAGGCGTTGCGGTTGATGTGATTCAAGCCGTTCAAGCACTTGCGCCAAAATCTCCTCTTGATTTTGATAAGCGTGTGACTGCGGTAAATCATTTCCGTACTTTGCCAGAAGCTGCTGCATTGGCTGCGGCTAATAAGCGTGTTGCGAATATTCTTGCCAAAGAAGCAACGCCTGAAGGTGCTGTGGTTGAAGCGAATCTAGTTGAAGCTGCTGAAAAAGCGCTTTATGCAGAGTTATCAGCTTTAACACCAGTGGTTCAGCCTTTACTTGCTGCGCGTAACTACACAGAAGCGTTATCTAAGCTTGCTGCGCTTCGTGCGCCAATTGATGCTTTCTTTGAAGGTGTAATGGTGATGGCAGACGATGCTGAATTAAAAGCTAACCGTTTACGTTTATTGGCTCAGTTACGTGGCTTGTTTACTGCTGTAGCCGATGTGAGTGTGTTACAGGGTTAAAGTTAGAGCTAGGACGTTCCATAGATATGAATGTTCTAGCTTTTTTCTAAATAAAAACAATTAGTATCGGGACGCAAAATATCCCAAAAGGCATGAAAGTCAACCCTTGCTTTTAAACCTAATTTAAAAGTCGAAGAATTACTATAGTTAACATCTATATGATTTAAGGGATGTATATGCCCATTGCAATTTTCCTGATCATAGTCAAATCTCAAGTAACCATCTTCTTGAAAAAACATATGATTCAAGAGTTTTTTATACTTATATTC